>SHWW01000076.1 GCA_009693635.1 Flavobacteriaceae bacterium | reverse complement strand
TTAATCTAAAACTGTTCGTAAATGGATTAGGATATGAAATTAAAAGATTATCATCAGAAATTAAATTCCCTGTTCCCAAACTTGCAGTAATTTCCGTAAAGTCAGCACCTGATAAAGCAACTGAACCAGTTGCAGGTCTGTAATCTAACCCTGTGTAAATACTTCCATCAGTTGTGTTGTAAGGTTGCGTTAACAAACCAGCACTTAGGGCTTGCGAAGTATTCATGTTAGTAGTAAACCAAGTTGCTACATCAAAGGTTGTAGCTGTAGTTGTAGCTATTTTGGCAGTCGCTGTACCTGCTATGATATTGTTTTTAAATTTAAGGCTATTTGAAGCATTCGCATTAGCTATCGTTGTTGTACCATCAATAACAACACCATCAACAAAATCCATAAAAATAGAGTTGTGGATTCTCAATTTAGTATTTCTTCTCATGTGAGCAGCTCTTCTGTGTCTAATATTAAAAGTTCCGGTATTTGACAACGTTTTTCTGTAATCAGGTCCTATTAGAGTGCAGTTTGAAAAAGTACCTCTAGTGTGATTTGTACCATCAAGACTTGAACTATTATTATCTGTTTCAAAGCAGTTAGAATCCGAAGTGTCTGCAGCTGAAGGTTCTTTCACAGCTAAACAAAATTGAACATTTCCATTCCAACCGTTATCCGTGTCAAAATCGTCGTCAAGACCATTAAAAGCAACTAAATATGTGCTACTATTCGATCCTCCAAACCATTCAAAAGAATCATCATTAGAATAAGAAACTTGAACATAATCAACTTTTGTTTGCTTACCGCATGCTCCCATAGTCAAACCGTTAATTTCAGTATTACTTCCAGCAGCTCCGTAAGTAAATCCTGCAAACTCAATTCTAACATACTTTAAAGTACCAGAATTATCGTTGTCGTCTGGAGTTGCTTCCCCACCGAATTTTGTATCATCACTTTGCGCAATTCCTTCAATGTAATTGAACCCACCATTAATGTTGTAAGAACCTTTACCTAAAAGTACTATACCGCCCCAATCTCCTCTATTTCTGAAATTTACATCATTACCGGAGGTAAATACAATTGGGCTAGTAGCAGTTCCTTCCGCCATAAGTTTAGCTCCTCTAGTTATAAACAAGCCGGCACCAGCAGTCTTACCTCGAACTATCACACCAGGCTGAATTGTTAAAGTCGCATTATTTTTTACATAAATTGGAACTGTCAACTCATAAGTACTCCCAGTTGTCCATGTAGTATTTGAAGTAATGTTAGAAGAAATAACCACATTAGGCGTTGGATATACTGTTGTTTTGGGATTGAATTCTGTCCAACTATCTGTCCACATTACTGTTGGTGCAGGTGCAAATGCTCCTCTATAAGTTGTGGTTGTAAATTGGGCAAACCCAATAAAATTAACAGCAATCAAAGCTGTAAATAAGTAAAATGTTTTCATGTTGTTATGTTTAAATGTTTCTACAAAAATAAATCAAATTAAAAATCGTTGTGTTAGTTTTAGGTTATTAAAACTTTAACAAAAAGCAACCTAAATTCAAAAAACCTGATAAAAAAGGCTTGTATTAAACTATGACATTTTTTAGAAGTTATACGTCATAACAAATGAAAATACACGTCCAAAAGTGTTACTACTAATTAAATCATCTTCAGCGCTATTATAACCATTTTTATTTTGCGAATCGCCAGTAAGGACTTTATTAAATAAAGCATTAATTCCTTTAACATCGTTTGATCCAGAATAATTATTTTGATAAAAAATTATATCTTGAGCCAACGCATTTTGAACATTTAATTTTAATTCAATCTTATTTTTTAAAAAACTTTTTGCAAACTGAAAATCTAAAAAGGTTCTTGCCTTTTCCCAAAAAGCAGGAGCCGTATTTCCAGTTGTCTGATTACCGTGAATTGAAATTCTATCACCTACCCTATTAATGTTGGATGAAAAGGACCAACCTAATTCTTTATTTAAATATTGCATTCCAGCATTTAAAACATAAGGCGATTGACCCTGTAAAGGAGAATTTATTGCAGTTGGAGTTAAATTTGAAATGTCAACTTTAGAGCGTATAATTGCTATATTTGAAAAAACTGTAAAATCGTTCAAAAATTTATTTTCTTTTGCACTCGTAAATGCACTTAACAATAGTCTAAATTCAAGTTCTATTCCGAAGTTTGTACCAGAGGCTGCATTTTGGTATTTATTCTGGTTATTTGCTAAAGCCTGGATTTCAATTGGATTTTTAAAATTTTTATAAAATAAAGATGTTGAAAATAATTGTCCCTTACCAGGGAAAAACTCGTACCGCAAATCAGCATTAAATATTTCGGCTATTTTTAAGTCTGGATTACCCTCAGTACTAAATCTAGTGTCAAAATCAAAAAATAAAAACGGAGCTAATTCTCTGAATTCTGGTCTGTTTAAAGTTTTAGATCCACTTAATCTCAAATTTTGTTTTTTGTTAAGGCTGTAAACAAAATTTACAGACGGTAATATGTCGAGTTGAGTATCCTCTACAAAAACAAGAGCCCCAACGTCTGATTTGGAATTCAATTGTTGCGTGTAATTTTCAATACGAGCACCCCAAATTACTCTTAGTTTATTGAAAACATTATCAATCATCAAATAACCCGCATCTAAATTAGAACTAGCGTCATAATAATCGCTACCTTTAGTACCCTCAAAAAGTGTTAAACCACTTACTCGGGGAGATGTAGACAAAATACCCATATTTGCTGCATTAAAAATAGTTGCATTTGGCAGCGTAGGAATTAATGAAGATAAAGTATTTGCCCCCCAAGCTATGCCGTTAACAAACCCGTAAAAAGGAATATAACCTAATTGTCTTGCGTTAAATTTTCTGTTTCGAGATTGCATAATTCCTCCAATCTTTATATCAGCAGAAAAATCGTTTAAAAAATTTACCTTTTTGCTGATATCAATTTTTCCGCTGTAAATATTTTCAGTATTATTAGATGTGAAAATAGAACCAGGGTAATCGGTACCAACATTGTTCAAAACAAAGTTAGCAGTCGGCACTGATTGAGTTCCATCAGCATATTGGATATATTCATACGTATTTCGTCTTTCGGATGGAATTTCACGTTGAACATTGCTGTATGAACCAACCCAATTTAATTTAATTTTGCTTACAGGCAAAAAATGCTCTCCAACTAATTGTCCTGTATAAATTTTATTTTGCGTAAATAATCTATTGGATGATGAATTTATTGTTGGTTCAAAATCGGTTACATTCTTAGTGCCAATTCTGTCTGCATATCTGCTTTCTGAAGTCACACTGTATAGATTTTTTAAACTTAATTTATTGTTAGTATTAAGTTTTAAACTAAGATTTACAATTCCACCAAAAAGTTTTTGCACCCTATAATTTTCATTTTTAAAATCTTTTAAAATAGCTCTAGGTGTTTCATATTCCTTTAAAACTCCCTTTCCAAAAGTATTGGAAGTATTATTGGTTAAAGATGCTATCAAACCTAAATTTTTAGTCTCATTTAATTTGAAAAAACGCCCAATAGTGAACTGATAACTAGAATTTGGATCAAATTTACTTTTATGAACCTCCCAATTAGTTTGATAATTTTTAGCCAAATCTGCGATTTGTAATACACTCGCTTCAGTCCTCAAATTTTGCAGCGCAATAAATTCTGTCGAGCTAGGAAAATTAGATGGTAATGACGCCTTTTTATCATTTGCTTCGTATTTAGTTTGATTGGTAGTAATGGAATTATAACCCGTTCCTACAGAAACTGATTGAAAATCCTTATCAGGAGTAGATTTTGTATTAATATCTATAACTCCACCTGCAAATTCCCCAGGTAAATCTGGTGTAGCTGTTTTATAAATTACTAAATTGTCAAGCATATTTGCGGGGAAGATATCAAACGAAAAAGCTTTTTTATCAGGTTCAGTACTAGGTAAAGGAGATCCGTTCAAATAAGTAGTATTGTATCGATCATTTAATCCTCTAATAATAACAAATTTGTTATCTTGAATACTAGTGCCACTTATCCTTTTTAAAACATCCGAAGTTGTTCTATCTGGGGTTCTTTTAATTGTTTCAGCAGAAATACCGTCGGAAACTCTTGGACTATTTTTCTGAACAGTTAATAATGAGGCTATAGATTCAGCATTCATTTTAGTTCTTTTGATAACAACTTCATTCAAAGTGTTATTTTTTTCTGCCATTGAAACAGTTAGTGTATTAGTTTCATCTTTTATAGCGTCAACATCTGAAATTATTTTCGTTTCTAATGTAAAATCAGAAAACTCTAATTCTTGTTTTCCAACAGGGACATTTCGAATTATAAAATTTCCAGAAGCATCCGTTTGAGTTGCTAGTTTTGTGTTTAAAACTTTTACTAAAACCCCTGGTATGGATTTCCCAGTACCTTCTTCAATCACAGACCCTTTAATAATTGCGGTTTGAGAATAGATTGAACTTGAAATAAATAGAATATAAAAAAAGAAAAATTGCTTCATGGTAAATTTTTTCAATGTGAATTATTATTCTGCAAAATTAATATCCAAATCCTAGTCTAATGTTACCAATGCGTTATGAAAAAATAAATAATAGAGTTTAATGTAAACTTAAAGTCAATTTTAATAAGTAAATTATCATTTAGTTAATTTTAAATTTACATTGGAATTTTTAACTTTAATTTTTTCATTCAATAAAAAACAAGGCTTTGCGACAATTTGTCACACTTCTTTGAATTGGTATTCTATTTGAATAATGAATTGTAAATCTTAAAATTTTAATATATGACAACTGGAAAAATCAATGTTTCGGTAGAGAATATCTTCCCATTAATTAAGAAATTTTTATACAGCGATCACGAGATATTTTTACGTGAGCTAATTTCAAACGGAACAGATGCTACTATAAAATTAAAGCACTTAACAAGTATTGGTGAAGTTAAAGTAGAATATGGCAATCCTATTATCGAAGTTAAAATCGATAAAGAAGAAAAAAAAATACACATTATTGACCAGGGAATTGGAATGACTTCTGAAGAAGTTGAAAAATATATCAACCAATTGGCATTTTCTGGAGCTGAGGAATTTCTTGATAAATATAAAGATTCTGCCAAAGATTCAGGAATAATAGGACATTTTGGCCTTGGTTTCTATTCTGCTTTTATGGTAGCTTCCAAAGTTGAAATTATTACAAAATCTTACAAAGACGAACCAGCAGCACATTGGACATGTGATGGAAGTCCAGAATTTACATTGGAACCAAGTGATAAAACAACTCGTGGTTCTGAAATTATTTTGCACATTGCCGAAGACTCATTCGAGTTTTTAGAAGACTTTAAAATTCGCGAATTGCTAAATAAGTATAATAAGTTTATGCCTATTCCAATTAAATTTGGAACCAAAACAGAAAAAATCGAGCAGAAAAAAGGAGAATCTGTTGCTGAAGAAGATAAAGACAACATTTTCACTGAAGTAGAAGTGGATAATATTATCAATAATCCAAATCCAGCTTGGACCAAACAACCAACGGAATTATCCGATGAAGATTATAAAAGTTTCTACAGAGAAGTATATCCAATGCAATTTGAAGAACCGTTATTTCACATACATTTAAACGTGGATTATCCGTTCAATTTGACTGGAATTTTATACTTTCCAAAGTTAGGTTCTGACTTGCAAATTCAAAAAGACAAAATCCAATTGTATCAAAATCAGGTTTATGTAACTGACAATGTGGAAGGAATTGTGCCTGAATTTTTGACCATGTTAAAAGGGGTAATTGATTCGCCAGATATTCCATTGAATGTTTCGCGTTCAAGTTTGCAATCTGATGGTGCGGTTAAGAAAATCTCAAATTATATTACTCGTAAAGTAGCTGATAAATTGAAATCTTTATTTACTGAAAACAGAGAAGATTTTGAGAAAAAATGGAATGATATCAAAATTGTTTTAGAATACGGAATGCTTTCAGAAGATAAATTCTATGAAAAAGCAGGCGCATTTGTTTTGTACCCAACAGTTGATGATACGTATTTTACTTTGGAAGAATTAAAAGAAAAATTAGCTGCAAATCAAACAGATAAAGACGGAAAATTAGTTGTTTTATATGCGTCAAATAAAGAAGCTCAACACAGTTATATCGAAATTGCTAAAGAAAAAGGTTATGAAGTTTTAATACTTGATTCGCCAATTATCTCGCATTTAATTCAAAAAATTGAAGGCGATAATAATACAATGACTTTTGTTCGTGTCGATTCTGACCACATTGATAATTTAATCAAGAAAGAAGAAACTTCAATTTCTAAATTGTCTGACGAAGAAAAAGAAAGTTTAAAAACAGTTTTAGAAGGATTTGTTCCAAAACAAAAATATTCAGTTCAAATGGAAGCTTTAGATAGTAATGCAGCGCCATTTATTATCACGCAGCCAGAATTTATGCGAAGAATGAAAGAAATGAGTCAATCAGGTGGCGGTGGAATGTTTGGAATGGGAAATATGCCAGAAATGTATAATTTGGTTGTAAATACCAATTCTGATTTGGCTTCAAATATTTTAAATTCAACGGATAAATCAGCTCAAGAAAGTTTGGTAAAACAAGCATTAGATTTGGCTAAATTATCTCAAAACCTTTTAAAAGGCGAAGAGCTTACGGCATTTGTAAAACGAAGTTTCGAATTGATAAAATAATAAGTTTTCTAAAATAGAAAAGACCTGTATGTTGAAATTACAGGTCTTTTTTTATGTGCAATTTTGGCCGTTTTAGTCGATACCGTTTTGGTCAATTAAATATATTAATGCCGTCATAGTTGCAGCTCCTAATTCCAATTCTCTTTTATTAACGGCATCAAATTTGTCATTTGCTGCGTGATGATAATCAAAATACCGTTGTGAATCCGTATGCAATCCTGCTTTAATTATTTTTGCAGAAGTTAATGGTTCTATGTCGGAACCGGAATGTCCTTTGGTGAAACTATGAATTAAATAGCGCTCAAAAAGTCCTTTCCATGTTTGTATTTTAGCCAAATTAGCCTCATCCGTTTCAAATGAAAATCCTCGAGGAGAAAATCCTCCTGAATCACTTTCTAAGGCAAAAATATGATTTTCATTATTTGCTTTTGAAAGTTCTTCATATTTTTTTCCGCCTCTACCGCCGTTCTCTTCATTCATAAATAGCACAGCTCGAATAGTGTTTTTAGGCTTGTAGCCAATAGTTTTAAAAATATTCAACACTTCCATACTTTGCACTACTCCTGCTCCATCATCTTG
>SHWW01000075.1 GCA_009693635.1 Flavobacteriaceae bacterium | reverse complement strand
AAAAATAAATGAACCAAGATTATATACAACCAAGCGATTGGTCGATCATAGAAAATGGATTTGATAAAAATAGTGTAAAATCATCCGAAAGCCTTTTCAGTATTGGAAATGGGGCAATGGGGCAACGCGCTAATTTTGAAGAAAAATATACCGGAAAAACATTCCAAGGAAGTTACATAGCGGGTATTTATTACCCAGACAAAACTAAAGTAGGTTGGTGGAAAAATGGCTACCCTGACTATTTTGCCAAAGTTTTGAATGCTCCAAATTGGATTGGTATTGAAATTGAAATCAACGGGGAAACTTTAGATTTAAATACTTGTAAAGCAGTAAATAATTTCAGGAGAGAATTAAATATGAAAGAAGGTTGGTACAACCGTTCTTTTGAAGCTACTTTGCAAAATGACACTGAAATTTCAGTTAACATTCGTCGATTTTTATCATTAGATCTTGATGAATTAGGTGTTATAAAATATGGGATTACCCCTTTAAATAAAAATGCCAAAATTGTTTTTAAGCCCTATTTAGATGCTGGAGTTACCAATGAAGATGCCAATTGGGAAGAAAAGTTTTGGGAACCCCTATCGGTAAAAAATTCTGGTAATGCCGGATTTGTAACGGCGCAAACCTTTAAAACACATTTTGTCGCCACTACATTTATGCAAAACTCTATTTTCATAGATGATAAAAATCAAAATGCTATTCCTGATAATAACCATTCCGATTCTGAAAAAATTCAATTTGATTATATTGTAAATGCCAATAAAGGTGCGGTTGTAGCAATTGAAAAACTAGGCGGATATACCGTTTCTTTAAATCATAATGACACTGAAAGTGCCGCTATAAATTTAATTAATATCGCTTTAGCTTTTGGTTACAACCAATTATTAGAAAAACAAATTCAAGCTTGGGCTAAAATTTGGGAAATGTCCGACATCACAATTGATGGCGATATCAAAGCGCAACAAGGAATTCGATTCAATATTTTTCAATTAAATCAGACTTATTTAGGAAAAGATTCGAGATTGAATATTGGGCCTAAAGGATTCACAGGAGAAAAATATGGCGGATCCACCTATTGGGACACCGAAGCCTACTGTATTCCGTTTTACATGGCTACAAAAGATCAAAATGTAGCTAGGAATTTATTAACTTACCGTTACAATCAATTGGATAAAGCAATTGAAAACGCTACTAAATTAGGGTTCACTAATGGTGCTGCATTGTATCCAATGGTAACTATGAATGGCGAAGAATGTCATAACGAATGGGAAATTACATTTGAAGAAATTCATAGAAATGGAGCCATTGCCTTTGCCATTTTTAACTACCATCGATTTACTGGCGACTACTCTTATATTCCTGAAAAAGGATTGGAAGTTTTGATTGGAATTGCTCGTTTCTGGCACCAAAGAGCTACTTTTTCTGCCAATAAAAAACAGTATGTAATTCTGGGAGTTACCGGACCAAATGAATATGAAAACAACGTAAATAATAATTTTTATACCAATTACATTGCAAAATGGTGCTTGAATTATACCTACGAACAAATTCAAAAGGTAGCTCTGGAATACCCTTCAGATCACAAAAGAATTTCAGAAAAAACATCCATTTCAGATGCTGAATTGCAATCATGGAAAAAAGTAGCCGAAACTATGTATTTTCCATTTTCGAATGAATTAAATGTTTTCTTACAACAAGACGGATTTTTAGATAAGGAATTAGTTAGAGTGTCTGACCTTGACAAAAGCCAACTCCCCATCAATCAAAAATGGTCTTGGGATAGAATCTTGCGTTCCCCATACATAAAACAGGCAGACGTATTACAATGTTTTTACTTCTTTGAAGATCATTTTTCGAAAGAAGAACTACAAAGAAATTTCGAATTTTATGAAGCTTTTACCGTTCATGAAAGTTCCCTTTCTCCATGTGTCCATTCAATTCAAGCCGCAGTTCTAGATAAAATGGACATGGCATATACTTTCTATTTAAGAACCTCAAGATTGGATTTAGATGATTACAATAAAGAGGTGGAAGAAGGTTGTCATATCACTTCTATGGCGGGAACTTGGATGAGTATTGTGGAAGGTTTTGGTGGAATGAGAGTCAAAAACGACTGTCTTCATTTTGCTCCTAAAATTCCAAAAGAATGGGGAGGATATTCTTTCAAAATCAATTTCAGAAATCAAATTCTAAAAGTAACAATTGATCAAACTGAAACCAAATTTTCATTAGAAGGAAATCACAGCATTTCCGTTTTTGTTAATGGAAAAGAAGTCGTTGTAGCGCCAAAAAATTTAATAACAGTATAATTTATATCAAATGAAAAAATTAATTCAAGTCCTTTTTGTCTTATTAATTTCTATAAATAGTAGTATCGCGCAAGAGTTGAAATCGCCAAATGGGGAATTTACAATGTCGTTTTCGTTATTACAAGATGGAACGCCAACGTATGCGCTTTCTTATAAAAATAACCCAATTATAAAATCTAGTAAATTAGGATTTGAACTTAAAGATGATAAAAATTCTTTACTAAATGGCTTTGTTGTTACCAATTCAAAAACGGCTACTTTCGATGAAACTTGGAAACCAGTTTGGGGCGAAGTTTCTCAAATTAGAAATCATTACAATGAATTAGCTGTAACTTTAAATCAAAAATCTACTGATCGATTGGTGGTAATTCGCTTTCGTTTATTTGATGATGGATTGGGATTTAGATACGAATTCCCAGAACAGAAAAACCTAGTTTATTTTGTAATTAAAGACGAAAAAACCCAATTTGCAATGACAGGAAACCATACCGCAAATTGGATTTCTGGCGATTATGATACTCAAGAATACGATTATACCACATCAAAATTATCAGAAATTAGAGGATTGTCTAGCAAAGCAAGATCAGAAAATGCCTCTCAAACTTGGTTTTCAGATACAGGAGTTCAAACGGCTTTAATGATGAAAACTTCGGATGGAGTTTACATTAATTTGCACGAAGCTGCATTGATCAATTATTCTTGTATGAACTTGAATTTGGATGATAAAAATATGATTTTCGAATCGTGGTTGACACCAGATGCTAAAGGCGATAAAGGACACATTCAAAGTCCAAGTAATTCTCCATGGAGAACCATTATTGTTAGCGATGATGCTCGTGCTATTTTGTCTTCAAAAATGACTTTAAACCTAAATGATCCTTGTAAAATTGAAGATACTTCTTGGATTAAACCGGTAAAATATGTTGGCGTTTGGTGGGAAATGATTACTGGAAAAAGCTCTTGGTCATATACCAATGATTTCCCTGCAATTCAATTGGGCATTACCGATTACTCGAAAGCAAAACCAAATTCGACTCACGGTGCCAATACAGCTCATGTGAAAGAATACATTGATTTTGCAGCAAAACATGGATTTGATGGGGTTTTAGTTGAAGGTTGGAATGAAGGTTGGGAAGATTGGTTTGGCCACGAAAAAGATTATGTTTTTGATTTTTTAACTCCCTACCCCGATTTTGATGTAAAAGGAATTCACGAATATGCAAAATCAAAAGGAGTAAAAATGATTATGCACCATGAAACTTCTGGTTCAACTAGAAATTACGAGCGCCACATGGATAACGCTTTTAAATTCATGAACGACAACGGTTATGAAGCGGTAAAAAGTGGTTATGTAGGACCAATATTACCTGTTGGCGAACATCATTATAGTCAATCTATAATAAATCACTACCAATATGTAATTGAAAAAGCGGCAGATTACAAAATTATGGTCAACGCCCACGAAGCGGTTCGTCCAACTGGAATTTGCAGAACATATCCAAATATGATTGGAAATGAATCGGCTCGTGGAACAGAATTTCAAGCTTTTGGAGGTTCAAAACCAAACCACGTCACTATTTTGCCGTTCACCAGATTAATCGGAGGGCCAATGGATTATACTCCAGGAATATTTGAAATGGATATTAAAAAATTCAGCCCTAATAACAATTCACATGTCAATAGTACCTTGGCAAATCAGTTGGCTTTATACGTTACAATGTACAGTCCGTTACAAATGGCGGCAGATTTAATTGAACATTACAACCAATTTCCAGATGCATTTCAATTTATAAAAGACGTTGCTATTGATTGGGAAAATAGTATTTACCTAGAAGCGGAGCCAGGAGATTATATTACGGTTGCCCGAAAAGCAAAAGGAACTAATAACTGGTTTATTGGAAATGTAAATGGAGAAACACCAAGAACATCAAACATTAAATTGGACTTTTTAGACAAAGGAAAAAAATATACTGCAACCATTTATTCAGATGGAAAAGGCGCACATTATAAAACCAACCCTCAATCGTATGTAATTCGTAAAATGAAAGTTAGCAATACTACGAAATTATCCCAATTATCGGCTTCTGGCGGTGGTTATGCAATTAGTATTACTGAAAATAAATAAAATAAAATAATTATGAAAAGGTACATTTTAGTTTTAGTAGTATTGTTCAATTTCATTTCCCACGCACAAATTGACAAAGTTGAACCTCCATTTTGGTGGAGCCACATGAATTTATCAGAAGTTCAAATTATGTTTTATGGGAAAAATATTGCCCAAAATGAGGTTTCAGTTTCAAATGGGTTAACAATAAAAAGCATCCAAAAAACAGAAAATCCAAATTACTTGTTTGTTACCATTGACACGAAAAATATAATGGCACAAGAATTTGTATTTACATTTAAAAATGGTAAAAAATCATTTACTCAAAACTATGCTGTAAAAGAAAGAAGAGAAAATTCAAAATACAGAAAAAGCTACGATTCCTCAGATGTAATTTATTTAATTATGCCAGATCGTTTTGCCAATGGAAATCCAAACAACGACAACTCAAAATCTACGAAAGAAATTGCTAATCGTTCGCTTCCAGGCGGAAGACACGGTGGAGATATCGAAGGCTTGATTAAAAACCTAGACTATATCAAGGAATTAGGCGCTACAGCGGTTTGGCCAACACCACTTTGTGAAGACAATGACGATAATTATTCTTATCACGGTTATGGCCAATCTGACGTTTATAAAATTGATCCTCGTTATGGAACTAATGAAGAATACGTTAAATTAAGTGCAGAATTGCACCAACGAGGCATGAAAAATATCATGGATTATGTGACGAATCACTGGGGTTGGAAACATTGGATGTACAATGATTTACCAACTTATAATTGGATTCATCAATTCCCAGGATACTCTCAATCTAATTATAGAATGACAACGCAATTTGATAAAAATGCTTCGAAAGTTGATACAAAACAATGTATGGATGGATGGTTTGTTCCTTCCATGCCCGATTTAAATCAGTCGAATCCTTTGGTGTTAAATTACCTAACTCAAAATGCGATTTGGTGGATCGAATATGCCGATTTAGATGGTTTTAGAGTTGATACTTACTCTTATAACGATAAAGAAGGAATTTCAAAATGGACGAAAGCAATAACCGATGAATACCCTCATTTTAACATTGTAGGGGAAGTTTGGATGCACGATCAAGCCCAAATGTCGTATTGGCAAAAAGACAGTAAAATTGGGGCTATTCAAAGTTATAATTCTAATTTACCAAGTGTAATGGACTTTACGTTGCACGATGCTATAGGAAATGTTTTTAACGAAGACCGTCAATCTTGGGATCGAGGAATGATTCAAGTGTATGATAATTTTGCCAATGATTTCTTATATCCAAATCCGAATAATTTATTGGTTTTTGCTGAAAATCATGATACGGGAAGATTCAATGAAATTTATAAAAGTGATTTCAAAAAATATCAAATGGCAATGACATTAATCGCAACCGTTCGAGGAATTCCGCAGCTTTATTATGGTTCAGAAATTGGAATGAAAGGCGATAAAGGAAAGGGTGATGCCGATATTCGAAGAGATTTTCCAGGTGGTTGGAATGGTGATGCAAACAATGCATTTACCAAACAAGGAAGAACTGCAGAACAACAAAAATTCTTTGAATTCTCATCAAAATTATTCACTTGGAGAAAATCAAAAGAAGTAATTCATTCCGGAAAAACAACTCACTATGTGCCTGATAATAATGTTTATGTGTATTTCAGATACAATGAAAAAGAAACCGTGATGGTGATTATCAATAATAATTCTGAAAAACAAACTTTGAAAACCAATCGATTTAAAGAATCAATTCAAAATTTAAAATCAGGAAAAGAAGTGTTGTCAGGAACTACTTTTGACCTAAATAATACTATTGAAATCGAAGGAAAATCAACTTTGATTTTAGAATTGAAATAATATGAAAAAGTTTCTGATTCCATTTTTATTTATGACTTTACTAACATTTGCGCAAAGCAAAATGGAGATGAAAGAACTCATTAATTCAGAAAAATTTCAAGGAATAATAAATAGAATCGACAGTTTTCCAACAAAATTTGTTTCGCCAAGAACGGTTGATATTTGGTTGCCATCAGATTATTCAAAAAGTAAAAAATACAGTGTAATTTATATGCACGATGGACAAATGCTTTTTGACGCAACCACTACTTGGAACAAACAAGAATGGATGGTTGACGATGTGTTGAGCAAATTAACTTCTGAAAATAAAACTGAGAACCTAATTGTAGTGGCAATTTGGAATATTCCTGCCATTCGCCACGCCGATTTATTTCCGAAAAAACCACTTTTACAATTAACTGAAGAAGAGCAAAAACTAATTTTTGAAAACGCTCATAAATTAGGTTATCAGTTCAATTTGGAAGACATCAATTCGGATAATTATTTGAAATTTATTGTTAAAGAGGTAAAGCCATTTGTAGATTCTAATTTTTCAGTTTTCACCGATGCCGATCACACTGCAATAATGGGTTCTAGTATGGGCGGATTGATTTCTATGTATGCCATTTGCGAATACCCGAAGGTTTTCAGCAAAGCCGCTTGCCTATCGACGCACTGGATTGGTTTTAGAGAATTTGAAAATAATCCAATTCCTGAAAGTTTTTTTTCTTATATGAAGGAAAAATTACCAAATCCAAAAAGCCATAAAATCTATTTTGATTACGGAACTGAAACTTTGGATGCCGATTATTTAAAATATGAATATCGAGTTGACGAAATTTTAAAAGAAAAAGGATACGATTCAACGAATTCTAAAAATTTAAAATTTGAGGGAGAAAATCATTCGGAAGT
Source organism: Flavobacteriaceae bacterium (assembly GCA_009693635.1). Classification (GTDB taxonomy): domain Bacteria; phylum Bacteroidota; class Bacteroidia; order Flavobacteriales; family Flavobacteriaceae; genus Flavobacterium. Next base: position 101 of record SHWW01000075.1, on the reverse strand, counting down.
ATCGTGGCAAAAAAGAATACCTATTCCCATAGAATTTATGTTTGGAAAATAACAAACAATTTCAGGGTTTAGAAATAGATATTCATCCAAATTACACAATA
>SHWW01000010.1 GCA_009693635.1 Flavobacteriaceae bacterium | reverse complement strand
GAATTTGATTTTGATGTAAGTGAACTTCGGAAGAAATTAATTCTTGAAAAACAAGTATTTACAGGGAATTCAAGTAATAAAAAGCTACTTAGAATTTTACCTCCATTAACAATAAAAAAGGAAGCTATCAATCATTTCGTAATCGTTTTGAAACAAGCTTTAGAAGAAATAAAAACATAGAACTATGAATTTCACCTCCTTAAAAGATATTGATTCCCTAAGTAAATGGGTATCTGAAGCCATAGAAATAAAGAAAAACCCTTTAAAAAATAAGAAATTAGGAAAGAATAAAACCCTAGGTATGCTATTTTTTAATCCAAGTTTAAGAACGCGTTTGAGTACTCAAAAAGCAGCTTTGAATTTAGGAATGAATGTCATGGTCATGAACTTTACAAGCGAAGGATGGACATTGGAATTTGAAGACGGTGCTATTATGAATCAAGGGGCATCAGAACATATCAAAGAAGCGGCAGAAGTAGTTTCACAATATTGTGATGTAATTGCAATTCGTGCTTTTGCGGAATTAATTGATAAGGAAAAAGACAATTCCGAAGTCGTAATTTCAGGATTTCTAAAGTATGCAACTGTACCAATTATCAATATGGAAAGTGCTACGGGACATCCATTACAAGCCCTTGCTGATGCTATTACGATGGAAGAATTCAAACCAAATCACAAACCAAAAGTAGTATTAACATGGGCACCTCATCCAAAAGCGTTGCCTCAAGCAGTGCCAAATTCTTTTGTAGAAATGATGCAACTGCAGGATGCCGATTTTGTGATTACACACCCAAAGGGATACGAGTTGAACCCAGAAATCACTAAGGATACTAAAATAGAACACAACCAAGACAAAGCCTTTAAAAACGCCGATTTTATTTATGCTAAAAACTGGAGCAATTACAATGAATACGGTCAAATAACCAATTCTGATTCCAGTTGGACAGTGACTTCTGAAAAGATGAAATTGACGAATAACGCTAAATTCATGCACTGTTTGCCCGTTCGAAGAAACGTAATTGTTACCGATGAAGTAATTGATAGTGAAAATTCTATCGTGATGAACCAGGCCAATAACCGAACGTATTCTGCACAATTGGTTTTACAAAAAATATTGAAAGATGAAAAATAAAGTAGTAGTTACGGTAGTAAAAATAGGAGGGAACATAATTGACAGTCCCACTGAATTACGACTATTTTTAACTGATTTTTCTAAAATTGAAGGGTACAAAATACTCGTTCATGGAGGTGGGAAATCGGCAACAAAAATGGCTGAAAGTGTTGGCTTAAGACCGCATTTAATTGATGGTCGCAGAATTACAGATGCCCCAATGCTCGACGTAGCCGTAATGACTTATGCTGGAGCAATAAACAAAAATATAGTTGCCCAATTGCAAGCGTTGAATTGCAATGCTATTGGTTTTTCTGGTGCAGATGGAAATCTAATTCAATCCGAGAAAAGAATACACCCAACGATTGATTTTGGATTTGTTGGCGATGTAAAAAAGGTGAATGCGGAACTGTTACAAACCTTAATTTCTATTGGGGTTTCGCCAGTTTTTTGTGCGATTACTCATGACAATAAAGGACAACTTTTAAATACAAATGCGGATACAATTGCCAGTGAAATTGCAATTTCTTTGAGTGCCATTTTTAAAGTTTCATTACTTTATTGTTTTGAAAAACAAGGGGTTTTAGCAAATTCAGAAAATGAAAATTCAGTAATTTTACAAATAAACGAAGAGGATTACAAAGAATTATTAGAGAAAAAAGCAATTCACTCAGGAATGATTCCAAAAATGGACAATTGCTTCTATGCCTTAAAAAACGGAGTTGAAAAAGTTATTATTGGAAATTCAACTCTCTTATCTGATAAAGATTTAATTTCCACAAAAATTAAACTATAAATTTAATGAATACAATAGAAAGCATTACAATAGAGGCAATTGACTTATTAAAAAAACTTATAGAAACTCCTTCGTTTTCAAGTGAAGAAGATAAAACAGCGCTAGTAATTGAAGCTTGGTTTATAGAAAACAAAATCCCTTTTAAGCGAAATAACAACAATATTTGGGCTTATAATTTGCATTTTGACAAATCAAAACCCACGTTATTATTGAATTCTCATCACGATACAGTGAACCCAAATCAAGGATATACCATTAATCCATTTTCTGCAATTGTTGAGAGTGACAAGCTCTTTGGTCTTGGAAGTAATGACGCGGGTGGTTGTTTGGTTTCCTTAATTGCAACTTTTACACATTTTTACAAAGCTGAAAATTTATCGCACAATATTGTAATAGTGGCATCGGCAGAGGAGGAAAGTAGTGGTCAAAACGGACTTAATAGCGTATTGAAATTTCTTCCTAAAATAGATTGTGCTATCGTTGGTGAGCCTACGCAAATGCAATTGGCAATAGCTGAAAAAGGCTTGGTAGTTATTGATATTCAGGTTCTTGGCACAGCAAGTCACGCCGCTCACGAGAATTTAGATAACCCAATTATGAAAACCATTGGAATTTTGGAATGGTTTAAAAATTATAAATTCGATAAAATTTCAGAAGTTTTAGGACCTGTAAAAGCTACGGTAACCCAAATAAATGCTGGAAAAGAACACAATGTGGTGCCGTCAGAATGTAATTTGGTTGTTGATATTCGTGTCAACGAAAAATATACCAATCAGGAAATCGTGGACATCATACATCAAAATATCAATGCTTTAGTTCAACCGCGTACTTTGAATTTGAAATCGTCGTCCATACCGTCAAATCACCGGTTAGTTCAAGCAGGAATTGCCTTAGGGAGAACAACCTATGGTTCGCCAACCTTGTCCGATCAGTCGGTTTTGGAATGTCAATCTTTGAAGTTAGGACCAGGTAATTCCTTACGATCTCATACTTCAAATGAATTTATATATTTATCTGAAATTGAAGAAGGTATAAAAATTTATATTAATATATTAAATACTTTTTTAAAGCAATAGTATTTGGAGCTATTTCCAGCTATTCGTTGCAATCCCACGATAATGTTCGTGCCTTACATTACCGTGGGATTTCCACTGCTATTTGGGTTAGGTATTTAGGAAATTAGAAATTAGTAGTCAAAAATTAAAATCATAGTGCTATGAAACTTTGGGAAAAAGGAATACCTACAGATAAAAAAATTGAACAATTCACGGTTGGAAACGACAGAGAATTGGATTTAGTTTTGGCAAAATACGATGTAATTGGTTCTATTGCGCATGCAAAAATGCTAGCTAGTGTTGGTCTTGTAACTTCTACAGAAGCTGATTTATTAGTAAATGCGTTAAACGAAATGCTATCAGACATTTCCAACGGTGAATTCAAAATCGAAGATAACTTTGAAGATGTACATTCCAAAGTGGAGTATTTACTTACCTCAAAATTAGGCGATGCAGGAAAAAAAATTCATACTGCACGCTCAAGAAATGACCAAGTATTAGTTGATGTAAATTTGTATTTAAAAGACGTTGTAATTGCATTTAAAGAACAAGTAAAAATCCTTTTTGATTTGCTAATTGCTTCTGCCGAAAAGCATCAAAACATTTTATTACCAGGTTATACACACCTTCAAATCGCCATGCCATCATCTTTTGGAATGTGGTTTTCTGCCTATGCGGAAACCTTAATAGATGACATTACCGTTCTAAATGCGGCTTTAAAAGTGGTCGATCAAAACCCATTGGGTTCAGCTGCGGGATACGGAAGTTCCTTTCCTATAAACCGTACTTTTACAACCCAAGAATTGGGATTTGAAACCTTAAAATTCAATTCAGTTGCAGCGCAGATGAGTCGTGGAAAATCAGAAAAAACGATTGCTTTTGCAATGAGTAGCGTGGCGGCAACGTTGTCTAAGTTTTCTATGGATGTGTGTTTGTATATGAGTCAGAATTTTAATTTTCTTAGTTTGCCGTCGCATTTAACTTCGGGTTCTAGTATAATGCCACACAAAAAAAACCCGGATGTTTTTGAACTAATTCGCGGGAAATGCAATAAAATTCAGGCGTTGCCGTATGAGATTACGTTAATAACCAATAATCTTCCGAGTGGGTACCACCGTGATTTACAACTTTTGAAAGAAGGCTTGTTTCCGGCAATTGAAAACCTTAAAGCGTGTTTGGATATTGCAATTTTTGCTATTAAAGACATTCAAGTAAAAGAGCACATTTTAGACGATAAAAAATACGATTACCTATTTACTGTGGATGCTCTGAATGAGTTGGTTGTTGCGGGAATTCCTTTTCGAGATGCCTACAAAACTGTTGCGAAACAATTGGAAAACGGAACTTTTCAATCGCCCAAAGCCACCAAACACACTCATAAGGGAAGTATCAATAATTTGTGTTTGGAAGAGATTAAGTTGAAGATGAATAAGGCTTTCGATAATTAAAATTGGTCACGTATTTGGCACTTAAATATAATAAAAAATCCTTAAACCTCAATTTCATTGGTGTTTAAGGATTATTTTGTGACCTTGACTGGATTCAAACCAGTAACCTCTTGAGCCGTAATCAAGTGCGCTATTCAGTTGCGCCACAAGGCCATTTTGTGGGTGCAAATATAGGTATTAAAGTCTAATTTGCAAATGAATTTTTAAATAAATTTATTTTGAGTTTTTGAAAATCTGCATTATCCTAATGCTCTTGTAGTTACAAAATAACGATAGCCAATGAGTGCTTTTTGCCAATTCTTTGCTTTGGTAACATCTAATCGTTGCTTCGTTAAACTTGGTAAAAAGAGTTTGTTGAGTAGGGCGAGAATTTTATACATAGTACGAATTAGTCTTTATCTTGTTTTTCATTTGCTATAGCAAAATTACGCGACTTTTTTTCATAGGTTGCATACGATTTATCACTTGGATTTACAATTACAGTTTTGATTGTAATTTCGTCACCAATTTTAAAACTCTTTGCAACCATTTGATAATCAAGTAGAAAATTACCACAGAAGTAATTTCCATTTTCATCTATTTCTATAATTCCTGTTTGGATTCCTTTGGCCATTGTAATTTAATTTTAATTTTATAATGCAAAACTAATCAATTTCTGAAGATATTAGGCACTTGGTTTGGTTTCAAATTTCAATAATTTTTGAATCCAAATACAACAAAAAGCAGCAAGTACGCCAAAAGTTCCCATGACAATCCAATCCCATTGGTATCCATAATGCCCTATAATTTCCATTCCCATTTTAGAACTTACGATGTGGGCAGTGCTAAAACTCATCGTGTAAATTGCCATATATCGTCCTTCATGTCCTATTGGTGCTCTACTTAAAGCAAATGCGTTAGAGAAAGGAAAGGCGAATATTTCTCCTATGGAAATGAAAATCATACTGATAATTAATATTCCTGCCCAAAAATTAATGAGCAATAAATAGAATCCAAACGACATTAATAATGTTCCAAAAAGGATGATTTTTAGTTTTTGAACCTTCTTTCTTTCAAAATAACTAACGAATGGCATTTCTAAGGCAAAAATTAGCAATCCATTTAAAGTCATTAAGAGACCTGTTTGAAATTCAGTTAAACCAAACATTTCGTTATGGTAGAGCGGAAGTGTTGTAAATAATTGGAAGAATATCATTGCCGTGACAAAACTTACAAATAAGAAAACCCAAAATATTTTATCTTTGAATACAGAAACCACTTCTAATTTTCCTGGAGTTACATCCCCTATAATTATAGCTTTTTTCTTTTCTTTTACCAATAAAGCAAAAATTGAAATTGCAAGAATACAGGTAGAACCGTCTACCCAAAATAATCCTTTATAGCCGATTTCCATAATTATTAAGCCCCCCAAAGCTGGTCCAGTGGCGAAACCAAGATTTACGGCAAGACGAACTAAAGAAAGGGCTCGCGTTCTGTTTTCGGGTTTTGCATAAGCACTAAGAGAAACAAACATAGCAGGACGAAACATATCAGCCAAAACCATAATACCGAACATTCCGATACATAATCCAACAAATGAAGTTACAAATTGGAGGAACAAAAAACCTATTCCACTAGTGAATAAACTGAAAATCATTACTTTGTAAAAGCCAACTTTGTCCGCTAATTTGCCACCAAGCCAAGATCCTAGCATAGAACCAAATCCAAAAGAAACCATAATCCAACCGACTTCGCTGTACGAAAAATATAGGTTTTCTTTTAGATATTTAGATAAAAACGGAAGAACCATAGTACCTGCTCGATTGATGAAGGTAATTATCGCAAGAATCCATATTTCTTTTGTAAATCCTTTGAAATTATTGATATAACGAGAAAAAGCGGTTTTTAACATAGATAAATTTTCATTATTGCAAAGGTAAAAAACTTTGTGGCATTGCAACTTTGTAGCATTGTAACTTTTAAACTATTTTTGCACTATGAAATTTTTCAATTTACATACGCATCAATTTTCAAATCAGTTAGATGTTTTGGAATTAGTGAATCAATATCCTCAAGAATTTGACGCATCAATTCCAAATTATTCCATTGGAATTCATCCTTGGCATATCGTTCAAGATAGCATTGATGAAGAATTGGAAATTATTGAAAGTAAATTAAAAGATAAAAAGTGTCTTGCAATTGGCGAATGTGGATTGGATAAAAGAATTGAAATTCCAATGGCTTTGCAGCAAATGGTTTTCGAAAAACAATTGGCTTTAGCTGAAAAATATGATAAACCTTTAGTTATTCATTGCGTGGCAGCTTTTCAGGAAGTAATTGCAATTAAAAAGAAAATGGCTATTTCCGTCCCTATGATTATTCACGGTTTTTCTAAAAACAAGGAAACTGCGATGCAATTGATTGCCAATGGATTTTATATTTCATTTGGTAAATACTTGCTTAGAAATTCTGAATTAGAATTGGTTTTTAAGAGTATTCCTAAGGAGCGTTTGTTTTTGGAAACTGATACTATAAAAGAAGGAATTGCAGCCGTATATGAATTGGCAGCAAAATACAGAAACATAGAATTGGAAGAAATGACGACAATTATCAATGCTAATTTTGATACTGTTTTTAACAAATAAAAAAGATTATAATGGCAGAATGGACGGAACGAGCAGAATTATTGTTCAAAGCAGCAGGATTAAGTAAGTTGCAAAATTCAAATGTTTTAGTTGTTGGATTAGGTGGTGTAGGTTCCTTTGCAGCCGAATTTTTGGCTAGGGCAGGAGTAGGGACAATGACAATAGTTGACGGAGATATTGTCGATATTACAAACATTAACAGACAGTTGCCTGCGTTACATTCAACTGTTGGTCAGGCTAAAATTATCATTGTTGGCGATAGGTTGATGGATATTAATCCTGAATTAAAACTGACACGTATTCAAGAATTTCTTTCTCCAGAACGCGCTTTTGAAATCGTAACCGATCAATATGATTATGTACTGGATTGTATCGATAGCATAACACCAAAATTGAATTTGATAATTGGCGCCAAACGAAAAAGAGTAAAAATAATTTCCAGTATGGGAGCAGGTGGGAAAATGGAAGCTTCCAAAGTAAAAGTAGCTGATATTACGAATACAATAAATTGTTTTTTGGCAAAAACGATAAGAAGACGTTTAAAGGAAGTGAAAATTGATAAATTGAAAGTTGTTTTTTCTTCAGAAATACAAGACGATGCAAGTTTAAAAATGACAGATGGATCCAATTACAAAAAATCATTTTATGGAACAAACAGTTATATGCCAGGATTATTTGGCTTGTATGCTGCTGAAACCGTGATTCGGTATTTATTAAAAAAGGAATAATTATACAGATAATAAAATGATACAAACAGTAATTTTCGATATGGACGGTGTAATTGTTGACACAGAACCCGTTCATAGATATGCCTATTTCCAACATTTTTCGGAGTTAAACATTGAAGTTACTGAAGAAATGTTTACCTCATTTACAGGGAATTCTACACGAAATGTATTCCAAAGGCTAAAAACAATATTCAATTTAGCGGATGACGTTGAAGAATTGATTTTACGTAAAAGGACGATTTTCAACGATGCCTTTGACTACAAAGAAGATTTAGAATTATTAGAAGGAGTCGAAAAGTTAATTAACGATTTGCATCATAACGGAATGCAGTTAATATTGGCTTCATCGGCTTCAAAAGTTACTATTGACCGTGTTTTTCGACGTTTTGGATTATATCCTTATTTCACTCATATTGTGAGCGGTGAAGATTTTCCAGAATCCAAACCACATCCTGCAATTTTTGAATATGCGGCTTCTTTATCCGTGGCTCCAAAGGAAAATTGTATCATTATTGAAGATAGCACTAATGGTGTACTAGCAGCAAAAGCAGCGGGAATATTCTGCGTGGGTTATAACAGTATACATTCTAAACTTCAAGAATTATCAAAATCGGATACTATTATAAACCACTTTGATGAGTTGGATTTCAATATAATTTCAAGATTTTAGTTGGTTTAACCAACTGCCTCTTTAAATATTCGTAGGCATCTTTCTCGAGCAAATTTATGTTCAACAATGGGTTTTGGATAATTGAAATCTTGCAATTCAGGAATCCATTTTTTGATGTAAATTAAATTTTTATCAAACTTTTTAACTTGCTCTGTTGGATTAAAAATTCTGAAATAGGGAGCTGCATCAACACCACTTCCAGCAGCCCATTGCCAATTTCCAATATTACTCGATTGTTCGTAATCTAATAATTTGGTAGCAAAATAGGTTTCACCCCAGCGCCAATCAATTAGTAAATGTTTGCATAAAAAACTCGCAACCACCATTCGCGCCCGATTGTGCATGTGTCCCGTGGCATTCAATTCTCTCATTCCAGCATCTACAAAGGGATAACCCGTTTTACCTTCGCACCACTTTTTAAATTCAGCTTCGTTATTATTCCATTTTATAGCATCATATTTTGGTCGGAAACTTTTGGTATTGGTATGAGGAAAATGCCATAGTATTTGCATAAAAAACTCTCTCCAAATCAATTCGTTTAAAAATGTTTCTCGTTCTTGCGACGCGGCCTTTTCAACTATTTTCCGGATACTAACAGATCCAAAACGCAAATGAGTACCAATCATTGAAGTTCCAGCAAGCGCAGGGAAATTTCGAGTATCTTCATAGTTCTGGATTAACTTTTCAGAAGTGTCAAAAGGAGTGACTTTAGTTTTGGATTGCTCAAAACCAATGTCGTTTAAACTCAAAAATGGGTACGAGTGATAGACTACGTTATTGAGTAATTTCTCGGATTCAAAGTGTTCTATTTTTATGGTTTGAAACAAAGCCTTCCATTTTTTTGAAAAAGGGGTAAAAACTACATACGGAGATTGATCGTCTTTAACGACTTCATTTTTTTCAAAAATAACTTGGTCTTTATACGTTTTAAAGTCAATGTTTTTGGAAGCTAATAAAGTTGTTATTTCGACATCTCTAGTTTTTGCATAAGGCTCATAATCGTGATTGGTATAAAGTGCTTGTACTTTATTTTCGGAAACTAATTTTTTAATAATCGAAGTTGGTTCACCATAAAAAACAGCCAAGTTCTTCCCGAATTTTTGAAGTTCAGAATCAATTACATCTACTCTTTCGTGAATGAAACTAACGCGAGCATCGTCTTTCGGGAGCTCATCTAATATTTTTTTATCAAAAATAAATATAGGTAAAACTTCAGAATTAATAGATAAAGCTTCAAAGAATCCCTTATTGTCATCAACTCTCAAATCACGTCTAAACCAAAAAATATTCATTATTTAACAGTTTTAAATTCTCCAAATATTTTGATTAATTTTTTTCTTCGGTATTCAAATATTTCATTTAATTTAGGTTTTACTATTATTGGATGAACCATTTGCCCAAGTATTCCCATAGGTATTTTATAATCAATAATATCTTCCATTTCTACGCCACCAGGAATTTCCTTGATGAAATGTTTGTGATGCCAAAGCGAATAAGGACCAAAACGTTGTTCATCAACAAAGTATTTTTTGTCAATGACATGTGTAATTTCTGTAACCCATTTTGTAGGAATTCCTAAAACGGGAGTAACAATGTATTGAATAATTTGTCCTGCAAACATGGGTCTGTCATCACCAGAAAGTGTAATAAATCCCATATAATCAGGAGTTATGACTTTTAAATTTTTCGGATTTGATAAAAATTCCCAGGCTTCATCGATTGTAATTGGCAAGTTCTGTTTAACGTGATAGGTATATATTTTCATTATTAATATTTTTTGTAAAGGTATGACTGTTTATCTTTTAATTTGAAAGACTAAACAAATAATATTCAAATTATGGAATAATTAACATTTTTACTGTTTCTAATTTGTAAATTTGAAAAAATTTTAAATTATGAAAAAAATAATTACTCTATTAGCAGTTATTTTGAGTTCTTTCAGTTCTCAAGCACAAGTTACAGTGCCTCAGTCAAGTCCTAAATCGACTTTAAATCAAATAGTTGGTTTAACTGATGTTGAAATAGAATATTCAAGACCGGGAGTTAAAGGTAGAAATATTTTTGGTGATTTGGTTCCTTTTGGGAAAATTTGGAGAACAGGTGCCAATTCAAACACTACAATTAGTTTTAGTGAAGATATTGTTATTGATGGAAAAAATTTAAAGAAAGGTAAATATGCAATATATACTTTACCAAAAGTTGAAAATTGGGAAGTTATATTTTATTCTAAAACTGATAATCGGGGTAATCCAGAAGTTTGGAATGAGGTAGATGTTGCTTTGCGAGCTACAGTAATACCAGAAATATTAAATAAAAATATAGAATCTTTTACAATAGATATTAATAATTTAGATAACAATTTTGCTTATTTAAATTTATCTTGGGAAAAGACTTTAATTTCATTAAAATTTGAAGTTCCTACTAAAAAAATTACATTAGCAAGTATTGATAAAATATTGGCAGGTCCATCAGGTGGAGATTATTTTTCAGCTGCACAATATTTTTATCAATCAAATGAGGATTTGACAAGAGCTTTGGGTTATGTGAATAAAGCTTTGGAATTAAATAAAGAAAATCCTTATTGGTACACTAAATTAAAGTCGTTAATTCAGGCAAAATTAGGAGATAAAAAAGGAGCAATTGAAACTGCAAAATTTTCATTGGCTGCTGCTAAATTGGCTAAAAATAATGATTACATAAAAATGAACGAGGATAATATTTTGGAATGGAGTAAAAAATAAAATATTTTTTTCTTTAATTTTTTTCTAAAACATCTAAATTTACTTTAAAATTTAGATGTTTTTTTTATGTAAAATCTTCTATCTTTGAAGTAAATAAAAAAATAAATGTCCTATAAAAATTCATTAGTAGTATTTATTCTATTGTTCTCATTTTCAGCAAAAGCGTCTTTTATTTTGTTGCCAATGGACGAAACAACCCAGCAAAATCATTTGAAAGCATATGGAATTGCCTATTGGTGCTTGGATAAAAAATACAAAGCTAGCTGGCTATTGAATTACCGTGGGGGTTCTTTTTTATTGCCCGATGCCGAAGAAATTCGAAAAGAATGTAAAATTCGTGGTGTGAGTTTTGAATTGCTTTCGGATTCGGAAACCAATTCAATTTTAGACGAAATTTCAAGTCCTTCTCAAAATATGGAGAATGTAATTTTAGAAAAAGCCCCTAAAGTTGCTGTTTATACACCCAAAGGTAAACAACCATGGGACGATGCCGTAACTTTAGTTTTGACCTATGCCGAAATCCCGTTTACACCTATTTATGATGAGGAAGTACTTTCTGATGGCTTGTTACTTCACGATTGGCTTCACCTTCATCACGAGGACTTTACGGGACAATATGGAAAGTTTTTTGGTACCTACAGAAATGCGCCTTGGTATATAGAACAGAAAAAAGCTGCCGAAGTGTTGGCTATTAAATTAGGTTTTGCTAAAGTTTCGGAAGAGAAATTGGCAGTATCCAAAAAAATTAGGGATTTTGTAATTGGAGGAGGATTTATGTTTGCAATGTGTTCTGCAACAGACAGTTTCGATATTGCATTATCAGCCGATGGCGTTGATATTTGCGAGCCAATGTTCGATGGCGATCCAAGCGAGGGCAATTACCAATCCAAAATAGTTTACTCTAAGACTTTTGCCTTCAAGGATTATATTTTAGATAGAAAACCAGATCATTATGAGTTTTCTTCCATTGATATGAATGAGAAACGGCAACTTCCTATGGAAAAAGACTATTTCACCTTAATGGAATTTTCCGCAAAATGGGACGTAATTCCCAGTATGTTATGTCAAAATCATACACAATTAGTAAAAGGATTTATGGGACAAACCACCGCTTTCGATAGGGAATTAATAAAAACAAACGTATTAGTTTTGGGAGAAAATTTAATTAATGAAGAAGCGCGATATATTCACGGACAAAAAGGAAAAGGCTTTTTCACGTTCTATGGAGGCCACGACCCCGAAGATTACCAGCATCAAGTGGGCGATGAACCCACTGTTTTAGATTTGCACCCCAATTCTCCCGGATACCGATTGATTTTGAACAATGTTTTGTTCCCTGCCGCAAAGAAGAAAAAACAGAAAACGTAATTGTAAATCGAAAGATAATTGAAAACACCAATCGTAATTGATTGGTGTTTTTGTGCATGCCCCTTGAAAAATTCGTTTTAGGCTGAACGCTACCATCCTTCATCCGAGATTCCTAAAATATCTACTAATTCACAATATAATTCCTACTATCTTGTTCGGATAAACTGAAATATCCAAGAGGGTAATTGGCTTCTGATGTGGCGTTAATAATATTCCCGCGTACGGTTGCAGATGGCGATTGGAAAGGACTTCCGCTGCTATTTCCAGCAATGCTAACCAAGATTTGCATATAATTGTAGTATTGTTTTGAGATTCCCGAAAGTGTGACTCCAAAAGTTTGCCCCGGTTTTAACTCCTCACTACGATACAAACCAAAAATTTGATTTCCTTGAAAATTTCGGTCTTCTTGTAAAAAATAAATTGGAATAGCAGTGAAACTTGGTTTAAATTTAAATAAATAATAGTCGTCAGTTGTGCCGTTATCAGTATAAAAAGTCTTTATTTCGATATCTTTTCCCGAAAATCCAGCATTGTCAATTTGTGCAATAGAATTAATTATGGGTACTGGTTTTAGAGTTTCGGTTGCAGTATAGGTTTCTCCATTTAAAACTACCATAAGAACGTAATTTCCGTTTAAAACTGGTGCAAAATTTGTGCAGATGTAGTTTCCAGTCCCTGCAGTTTCCACAAAATTGAAGACATTATTTGAAGCGTCAGTAATGAAAACAGTTGCGGCAGAAACAGTTGTAATTTGATTGTTATAGTACGAAGTTGTTGTTGATAATTTAATAGTTTGCTGATTTCCAACCGTTCCTTTTTGCCATTTTATAGAGGCGTCAATTACTAGTTTTGGTGACATTGTGTTCAAATCAACATCAATTACTTTCTCGCAGCTTGAAAGAATAATTGTAGATAAAATAATGAAATATAGTTGTAATTTTTTCATGGTTTTAGAATTTGAAATTATAACTCACCGCAGGAACTGCGCCAAAAATTGAAAATCGAACCGCCTCATTACTTCCGGACATATCGTTTTGTCGGAAACTTATGGAAGCCGCATTTTGTCGGTTGTAGAGGTTGTAAACACTGAAAACCCATTCTCCCTGCCATCCTTTTTTCTTAAGTGGTTTTGGTGTGTAAGTTGCTGAAATGTCTAAGTGGTGGTAAGTTGGCAATTTATTTTCATTACGCAAACCATAACTCGGAACGGTAATTCCCTGGTATTGGTATTGTCCGTTTGGATAAGTAACGGGTTGGCCAGTTTGCAAGGTAAAATTAGCGCCAAATGACCATTTTTTATTCCAATTGTAGTATCCTGTTACTGCAATATTATGTAATTTATCATAAGTTGAGCGGTACCAATTTCCGTAATTTATTCCTATTTCACTTGCCGTTCTGCCAGGTGTTCTTTGTTCGGAACGAGAAAGCGTATAAGCAATCCAACCGTTCAATTTTCCTGCATTTTTTCGTAATAATACTTCTAATCCGTAAGATCTCAATTGCCCGTTTAGAATGATTTGTTCCAATGCTTCGTTGGCAATTAAATTAGCTCCGTCGATATAATCAATTCTATTTTTCACCTTTTTGTAGAACGTTTCTACCTCTAAAGAATACCCATCATCATTGAAATTCTTGAAATATCCGAAGGCAATTTGGTCTGCAATTTGTGGTTTTATATAGGAATCACTTGGCGTCCAAACATCCAAAGGAGTAGGAGAGGACGTGTTGGAAATTAATTGTAAATACTGTGTCATTCGGTTGTAACTCGCTTTTATAGATTGATTTTTATCCAATGAATAGGATGCTGAAAACCGTGGTTCAAAATTATCGAATGAAGCAATTACTTTGTTAGAGCTGTAGTATTTCTTTTCAATTGGGATTCCTTTCTCGTATATTTTTAAATCATTATTGAACGTAACAGCTTCATTATTTTGGTATAAATTCACTTTTGACGCACCCAATCTGTAAAATTGACTGTATCGAAAGCCGTACATTAATTCTAATTTATCAGTAATTTTATGTTCAGCTTCAAGATAAACAGAAGGCTCAAACGCATATTTTTTTTCTAATTGCTTGTAATTTATTCCTGATTCAATCGTTGTAGGACTTATAGAGCCAGGATTAAAATCGTAATAAATAGAATTAATACCGTAATTCAACTTGATTTTATCAGTAATATAGTTTTTAAAATCATATTTGAGATTGTAGTTTTTGATTCCAGAGTCGTATTTGAAACCTATGAAATCCAATTGTAGACCGTAATAATAATCACTATAAATCATGGAAAGATTAGAAAATAATTTATCTGAAAACAAGTGATTCCATCTTAGATTTGATGTGGCATTTCCATAGATGTTGGTAAAACTCCCTGCTAAATTAAAAACATCACGACCAAAATACCCTGAAACAAACAAACTATTATTTTTGTTGAGTTTGTAATTAAGTTTGGTATTTAAATCATAAAAATAAGCAGAGTTTTTGTTTTCTGTAAGTTTCAAAAACAAATGGGCGTACGAACCTCTTCCCGCAATTATGAATGAGCCTTTTTCTTTTACAAGCGGACCTTCAACTAAAAGGCGACTTGATATCAAACCAATTCCACCATTAACATTATAGTTTTTCGAGTTTCCATCTTTCTGATAAATATCCAAAACCGAACTTGCTCTTCCTCCAAAACGAGAAGGAATTCCACCTTTATATAACTTTAAATCTTTGATTGCATCTGGATTAAAAACCGAGAATAAACCAAATACGTGTGAGGAATTAAAAATTGTAGCTTCGTCTAAAAGAATTAAATTCTGATCAGCTCCGCCACCTCGAACATTGAATCCAGATGCGCCTTCACCAGCATTTGTTACTCCTGGAATCAATAAAATTGATTTTAAAACATCAACTTCTCCTAAAACTACAGGCATTTTTTTAATGGTTGTAATCGAGAGTTTGTTCACACTCATTTCTGCTTTTTGTGTATTTGCTATCTTTTTTTCCGTGATGACAACCTCTTGTAATTCTTCGCCACTTTCAATTAAGGAAAAATTGTAATTCGTGTTTTTGTTTAAATCTAGTGTAACTTCTTTTGTTTGAAAACCAATTGAACTAATGTTGATTTTATAGTTTCCTTTTGGAATCGTAATTGAATAAAAACCGTATTCATTGGAAATGGTATAAGCTTTAATTGTTGGAATTCCAATATTAACACCAATTATTGTTTCATTACTATTTGAAGCAGAAATAACACCACTTAGAGTAACTTTTTCTTGAGCAAAACCGTTATAAATGAATGAAAATAATAAAATAAATACCGCAATAATTTTCTTAGAAATCATAGTATAAAATTAAGTTCAAAAGTGCTAAATTTATATATAATTAGTTGCATAATCAAATGTTAATCTATTGTTAAGAATGCTCTAGTATAAGTTTGCTAATGAAATTACCAAATAAAAAACCGTCAACCAGTTGGGAGACAGTTTTTATAAAATAATAATCTTCTAATATTTATGCCAACTTGTTATCCAAATTCTCTTGAATTGCAGCCAAGAAACCTTCAGTTGTTAAATAATTATCGGGAGTAATTTTGTCTTCATAAATTAAAACAGCCAAATCTTTGGTCATTTTTCCACTTTCGACTGTGTCAATACAAACTTGTTCCAAGATATGACAAAAATCAATTAACGCTTGATTTTCATCTAACTTACCTCTATGTTCTAAACCTCTTGTCCAAGCAAAAATACTTGCAATTGGGTTTGTTGAAGTCGCTCTTCCTTTTTGGTGTTCTCTAAAATGACGAGTTACGGTTCCGTGAGCTGCTTCTGCTTCAACAGTTTTTCCATCAGGAGTTACCAGTACAGAAGTCATTAATCCTAACGAACCAAATCCTTGTGCAACGGTATCCGATTGAACATCGCCATCGTAGTTTTTACAAGCCCAAACAAATCCGCCACTCCATTTCATTACTGAAGCTACCATATCGTCAATTAATCGATGCTCGTAAGTTATTCCAACTTTTTCAAATTCAGCTTTGTAGCAAGCTTGATACACTTCTTCGAAAATATCTTTGAAACGACCGTCATATGCTTTCAAAATGGTGTTTTTTGTTGAAAGATATAAAGGCCATTTTTTAGTCAATGCCATTTGGAATGAAGAATGTGCAAATCCGAATATACTTTCATCTGTGTTGTACATTGCCATAGCAACGCCATTACCATCAAAATCATATACTTCCCATGTATGCGTATCGCCTTCTTCAGGAACGAAAGTCATTGTTAATTTTCCTTTTCCTTTGATAACCGTATCAGTAGCTTTGTATTGATCACCAAAAGCGTGACGACCAATTACGATTGGTTTTGTCCACCCTTGAACATATCTCGGTACGTTGCGCATGATAATTGGCTCACGGAAAACGGTGCCGCCAACAATGTTTCTGATGGTTCCGTTTGGAGATTTCCACATTTTTGAAAGATTAAATTCTTTCACGCGTTCTTCATCTGGAGTTATGGTGGCGCATTTAATGCCAACATTGTATTTTTTTATAGCTTCTGCTGAATCAATTGTGACTTGGTCTTCAGTAGCTTCGCGGTTTTCGATTCCTAAATCGTAATATTTAATATCTAAATCTAAATAAGGAAGTATTAATTTTTCTTTGATAAAAGTCCAAATAATTCGTGTCATTTCATCGCCATCCAATTCAACTACTGGATTGACTACTTTAATTTTTGTCATTTTTATGTAAGTTTTTATTTTTAAAATTTTTAGTCTACAAATATAATACATTCATCAGTAAATGTAATTATATTAAAAGCAATAACGATTGATTTATGAAATTCTTAAAGAACTAGATTTATATTGATAAAAATTTAATTTAAGCATTATTTTTTACAAAAAAAAAATCCCAACAATGTTGAGATTTTTTTGTAAAGAGACAGTAAGCCTATCTTCTTTTATCTTTAATTTTTGCTTTTTTACCAGTAAGCTCTCTAAAGTAATAGATGCGAGCTCTACGAACAGCACCTTTTTTGTTGATTTCAATTTTTTGTAAAGCAGGCAAGTTTACTGGGAAGATACGCTCAACTCCAATTGCACCTGACATCTTACGAATAGTAAAAGTTTCTGTATTTCCAGAACCTCTTCTTTGAATAACAACCCCTTTAAAAAACTGAGTTCTTGTTTTTTCACCCTCTTTAATTTCGTAGTAAACTGTGATTGTGTCTCCAGCTCCAAATATAGGGAATTCTTTTTTTGTTACAAATTCGTCTTTAACGAATTTCATTAAATCTGCCATGATAATTTTTAATTATGGTTTTAAATCGGAGCAACATTCGCGGATTTCGCCAGAGGTTAGTCAAATGTGAGTGCAAAAGTAAATAATTATTTTGAATTATAAATTATAAATTATAAATTATTTGACATGTTGTGTTTTCATTTAAAATTTAAAATAATTTTTATTCTTCAAGTAAATCTGGACGTCGATTTTTAGTATGTTCATATGCCTTTTCGTCCCGCCATTTGTCAATTTTAGCAAAGTTTCCACTAGTTAAAACATCTGGGACTTTCCAACCTTTATAATCTGCGGGGCGAGTATATATCGGACCTGATAATAATCCGTCTTGAAAACTATCTGTTAAAGCCGAAGTTTCATCGCTCAAAACACCTGGAATTAATCGAATTAACGCATCAGATAAAACCAAAGCGCCTAATTCACCACCAGACAAAACATAATCGCCAATTGAAATTTCCTTAGTAATAAAATGATCACGAACTCTTTGATCTACGCCTTTATAATGTCCACAAAGGATAATAATATTTTCATACATCGACATTGTATTAGCCATTTTTTGGTTCAATGTTTCTCCGTCAGGCGACATATATATGATTTCATCGTAACTTCTTTCGCTTTTTAAATGTGTAATACAAGCGTCAATTGGTTGTACCGTCATCACCATTCCTGCACCACCACCAAAAGGATAATCATCTACAGATTTTTGCTTGTTGGTTGTATAATCTCGTAAATTATGAAAATGAACTTCTACAATTCCTTTTTCAATAGCGCGTTTCATTATCGAAGCCTCAAATGGGCTTTGCAATAATTTTGGTAAAACGGTAATAATATCTATTCTCATATATAATTAAGTACAAAGAGACAAAGGTACAAAGTTTTATAGGTTTTTATAATTGTGCCAAATTATTTTAAGCTTCTATTTATTTCAAATAAAAACAAATTTATCTAATTCCATTTTTAATTCCATAATTTCTATTACTTTTATACCTCCTAAAAAAACAGTATTATTATGGAATTAAGTAAAAAAATAATTGTGACAAGCGTACTCTTTTTATTTGCGGTGACTTCACAATCTCAATCGCTAAATGCAAAAAAATCTAGTAGTATTATGACAAATCCACTTTTGCAAAGAAGTACGTTACAGTACCAAGCACCGCATTTTAACCTTATTAAAGACGAACATTTTAAGCCTGCTTTTGAATACAGTTTAAAAATTCATGATAAAGAAATTCAACAAATTGCTAATAATACTGCCAAACCTACTTTTGAAAACACTGTTTTAGCAATAGAAATTAGTGGTGTTGATTTAAATAGAGCTGCAGGGATTTTTTCAAATCTTACAGGTTCGAATACTAATCCAACATTACAAGCAATTGATGAGGAATATTCCCCTATTTTTTCGGCCCACAATGATAAAATTTATTTGAATAGCAAATTATACCAACGCATTAAAGCCTTGGATTTAAATGCTTTGAAAGGAGAAAACAAAAAACTTACCGAATATTATTTGCAGCAATTTGAATTGGCTGGAGCCAATTTATCGGATTCTGATAAAGAAAAAATGAAAAAAATCAATGGAGAGTTAGCCAGTTTAGGAACTTCATTTGGTAATAAATTATTAGCAGCTCGAAAAAACGGAGCGGTTTTATTTGATACTGCTCCCGATTTAGAGGGTTTGAGTGTTGACGAAATTGCTTCAGCAAAAGATAAAGCGAAAGAAGCGGGTCATGAAGGAAAATATTTAATAGGATTGTTAAATACTACGCAACAACCCTTATTGCAAAGTCTTAAGAACAGAGCTTCAAGAGAAAAAATATTTAAATCTTCTTGGACTCGAGCAGAAAAAAATGATGACGGTGATACGAGAACAACTATAGAAAAAATGGCGAAATTGCGTTTGCAAAAAGCCAATTTGATGGGTAAGAATAGTTTTTCCGACTGGAGACTGCAAGATCAAATGGCGAAATTACCCGCAAATGCAATGGATTTATTGGCTAAAATTGCAAAACCAGCTGTTGTTAAAGCCAAAGAAGAAGTTAAAGAAATTCAGAATTTAATAGATTCACAAAATGGAGGATTAAAATTAGAACCTTGGGATTGGAACTTTTATTCAGAGCAAGTACGTAAAGCAAAATACGATTTGGACGAAAGTCAAATAAAACCCTACTTTGAAATAAGGACTGTTTTAGAAAAAGGAGTATTTTTTGCGGCCAAACAAATGTTCGGCATCACTTTCAAGGAAAGAAAAGATTTACCCGTTTATAATTCGGATGTTGTTGCCTATGAAGTTTTCGATAATGATGGTAAATCAATGGCAATTTATTACCTAGATTTTTACACAAGAGACAATAAAAATGGTGGTGCATGGATGAATAATTTTGTAAATCAATCCCATTATTTAAATCAAAAGCCTGTTATTGTAAACGTTTATAATTTTGCGAAACCAGCCAATGGGAAACCTTCATTAATTAGTTTTGACGATGTAACAACTATGTTTCATGAGTTTGGACACACGCTTCACGGATTGTTTGCAAACCAACAATATGTAACGCTTTCTGGAACTTCTGTTCCAAGAGATTACGTTGAATTTCCTTCTCAAATTAATGAACATGCCGCATTAGACCAAACAATTCTAAAAAATTATGCCATTCATTATCAAACAAAGGAGGAAATTCCGCAAGCCTTAATTGATAAAATTAAAAAATCAGAAACTTTCAATAAAGGATACGATGTTACCGAATCATTAGCGGCAGCAACGTTAGATTTGGCTTGGCATAGTGTCGAAAATGAAGCTGATTTTAAACCGACATTGGAATTTGAAAAAGAAGCCTTACAAAAATATGGTTTGCTAGTAAATGAAGTCCCAACCCGATACCATTCTCCCTATTTTGCACACATTTGGAGTGGCGGTTATTCCTCAGGATATTACGCGTATACGTGGTCAAAAACATTAGATTATAACGCGTTCGATTGGATGCAGGCCAATGGAGGAATGACCAGAGAAAACGGAGAACGTTTCAGAAAATACATTTTGTCAGTAGGAAACAGTATCGATTTGAACCAAGCTTTCAAAGACTTCATAGGTCATGAAATGCAAATAGAACCGTACTTAAAAAATGCGGGGCTTATTGGAAACTAAAAAGTCCTCACAATACGTTAAATGACATTTCAAAAGAGTGTCGTTTTTTTTTGGAGCTATTTTTCGATATCAGCTATCTATATTGTTGAATTAACTTAACTATTTACTGACCACCTTTTTTATACACTCAGTAATATTACAAAAATTAAGTACATCGTCATTTTTAAAGGTATATGCGAAAGTTTGTTTCGTATTATTTATTTTTTAAGTATAAACTTGAAACTTGAAAATCAAATCTAAATAATCTATTTTATTTTGTAAATTCGCATCACAATTATAAATAATAAAAAATGGAAAACGGTATATACGCTAAATTTAACTCCACAAAAGGAGCTATTTTAGTAAAATTAACACACGATTTAACACCAGGAACTGTTGGAAACTTCGTAGGATTGGCAGAAGGTAACATAGAAAACAAAGTAAAACCACAGGGAAATAAATACTACGACGGATTGAAATTCCATAGAGTAATTCCAGATTTTATGATTCAAGGAGGTTGTCCTCAAGGAACTGGAACTGGTGGGCCTGGGTATAGCTTTGAAGATGAGTTTCATCCAACGCTAAAACATAATCGTCCTGGAGTTTTGTCTATGGCAAATTCTGGACCTGCAAGTAATGGCTCACAATTTTTTATTACACACATTCCAACAGATTGGCTAGACAACAAACATACTGTGTTCGGTCATGTTGTTGAAGGTCAAAATATTGTTGATATTATTGAGCAAGGTGATATTTTAGATAGTATAGAAATTATTAGAGTAGGTGAAGAAGCTCAAAAATGGAACCCTATAGAAGCTTTTATCACTTTTAAAGGTGCTCGTAATAAACGTGATGCTGATATTAGAGCAGAAGCTGAGGCAAAAATGGAAACTTTAGCCGCTGGTTTTGAAAAAACAGAAAGCGGTTTACGTTACCAATTTATCCAAAGAGGTAATGGTAAAAAAGCAGAAAATGGGAAAACGGTTTCAGTACATTATTCAGGTCAATTAGAAGATGGAAAAGTTTTTGATAGTTCATATCCTAGAAAAAAACCAATAGAATTTCCATTAGGACAAGGAAATGTAATTGAAGGTTGGGATGAAGGAATTGCTTTATTACATGTTGGTGACAAAGCACGTTTTGTTATTCCTGCGCATCTAGGATATGGGAGCCGAGGCGCAGGAGGAGCAATTCCACCAAATGCAACTTTAATTTTCGATGTAGAATTAATGGACGTTAAATAATTTTTTTAATAAATTATATATCTAAATAGCTAATATTTATTGGAATATTTTATATTTACAGATATCTAAAAATTAAGTCTACTTTGAAAAATCATGAAATAACTTGGAACGATTTTGATAAAATAGAAATGTGTGTGGAAACTATTCTATCGGTTAATAATTTGCCATAAGCCAGTAAACCAGCATTCCAACTGACAATTAATTTTGGTGCTTAAATTGGAATTAGAAAATCATCGGCTCAAATTACGAAACGATTTAAAAAAGCAGATTTAGTATACAGACAAATCGTTGCTGGTGTCAATTTTCCAAAAAAACAAATGGGTAAATTTATGAGCGAATGTCTAGTTCTTGGAGAAATTGGAAATGAAAGCGAAGTAATTTATCGCCAGATTTTAAAGTTGAAAATGGATTGAGAATTGCTTAAAATGAAGGTTTCTTAGTCTTTACAATCCATTTTCAAAAAATCAATTCACAATTCAGAAACCTTCGTAATCAAAAAACAAATTCTAATTTCAATAGCATTTAAAGTTACTACAATAAAGAAATTTGCATCGGTGAAACATTAAAATTAGATACAAATGTATAAGTGTTATTTCATTTATTAAAACCATAATATTGTTTTGAAAAAAGGGTTCAACTTAAATTGAAAAGTCAAATTCCTATTTTTTTAAACGAACACACTTTTTTAGGAAAGTGTCATATAAATATTTAAATATCATCAAAATCTATATCCGTAAAACTTGTTGTATTTGGTAATTCACCATCTTCTGTTATTTCAGCTGGATATTCTTTTTTGAAATCCTTTTGATGTCTTTCAGAAATAACTTCTTCGCCTTTTTGATTCAATACATACGAAGTCATATCTTCTAATATTTCTGCAAATGCTGTAAAATCTTCTTTGTACAAATAAATTTTATGTTTTTTGAAGTGAAACGAACCGTCTTCTTCTGTAAATTTCTTGCTTTCAGTAATTGTAATGTAATAATCTTCTGCTTTTGTAGCTCTCACATCAAAGAAATAGGTTCTTCTTCCTGCTCTCATAACTTTAGAAAAGATTTCCTCTTTTTCTAACATATCATTTTCTCTCATATTCATTTTTTTAGTTTAATTACAATTCAAAAATCTAAAAAAAAGGATTATAAAACAACAATTAAGACAAATCTTTTTCAGAAAGTTGTTTTAAATATAATTCTTTATAATATCCATCTTGGTTTATTAATTGATTATGAGAACCTTGTTGTATAATTTCACCATCTTCAATAATAATAATATTATCTGCATTTTTAGCTGAGGAAACCCTATTACTAACAATTATAGTAGTTTTATTTTTGCAATATTCTAATAAATTAGTCAAAATTGTTTCTTCCGTTTCTGTATCAATTGCTGACAAACAATCATCGAGTAAAAGAATTTCAGGATTTTTAATTAATGCTCTCGCAATAGAAACTCGCTGTTTTTGACCTCCAGAAAGTGTGATTCCACGTTCTCCTAAAACAGTTTCATACTTTTTCGTGAAGTTGATAATATTGTCGTGAACAGCAGCTTTTATTGCAGCAGCAATTACTTCTTCATTTGTTGCATCTTCTTTTCCGAATTTGATATTGTTTTTTATTGTGTCTGAAAACAAAAAAGCATCTTGTGGAACAATTCCAATACTATTTCTTAAATCAAATAAATGAACGTCTTGAATTGGCATTCCATCAATTAAAATAGTTCCATTTGTTACGTCATACAAACGACTAATTAAAGTAAGTATACTCGATTTTCCTGAACCTGTTTTTCCAAGAATCGCCAAGGTTTCTCCCTTTTTTACAGTAAAAGAAACATTATTAAGTGCTTTTATATTGGTGTCATCATAAATAAAAGTTACGTTCTTAAATTTTATTTCCCCTTTAATAATAGTATGGCTTTCTCTATTATTTCTGATTTCTGGTATAATTTTCAAAAATTCATTGATCCGTTTTTGAGAAGCCTCGGCCTCTTGAACCATCGAAGAAATCCAACCTAATGAAGCTACTGGCCAAGTTAACATATTTACATAAAGTATAAATTCGGCAATTATTCCGATACTTTTTATACTTCCGTTGATGTATAACATTCCACCAAAATAAATTACTACTAAATTACTTACGCCAATTAAAGCAAGCATTAATGGACCAAAAAGCGATTGCAACTTTGCCAAACGCAAACTTTTTTCTTTGCTTTCCAATGACAAATTATTAAGATTTTTCTGTTGTAGATTTTCTAAAGAATATGCTTTTATCACTCGAATTCCTGAAAATATTTCTTGAGTGAAACTTGATATTTTTGATAAATATTGCTGGAAAATGGTACTTCTAATATTTATTTGCTTACTTAATCTAAAAATCGCATACGATAAAATAGGCAAGGGAAGCAGCGTATACAATGTTAAAGTTGGAGAAACATTATACATATATATAATGACAATTGTAAAACGAATGAAAGTATTTATGGTGTACATTACTGCTGGACCAACATACATTCTTACTTTTCCAACATCTTCACTAATTCGATTCATTAAATCTCCCGTTCTATTTTGTTTGTAGAAACTTTGAGATAAATTTTCATATTGTCTAAATACTTCATTTTTAAGGTCAAATTCGATGTGGCGCGACATCACAATTAAAGTTTGACGCATTAAAAATGTTAGAAAACCAGCAATGATAGTAGTTGCAATTACCAATAAAACGTTGTGAAATAGTTCGTTACGGATTATTGAAATATCTGATATATTTGTTTTAGAAAATCTTTCAATTGCTTCAAATGATTTACTAATTAGTTTCGGAGTAAATAATGAAAATATTTGAGCAATTATAGTGATGAAAATACCGAGTAGAAATCGATATTTATATTTTAAGAAATATTTATTTAGATATTGTAATTCTTTCATTTTTAGAATTTTTTTATGTTTTTAAAACTAAAAATCAGAATAGATTTTAGATAAAATTCAGTTCACAAATATAAGTTTTTAAAAGGAAATTTCTATTTAAGAAGTACTAAAAGTAAATTAGAAATTCAATTTTTATATTAGAATTCGCATGAATTCATTTTGATATTAATTAAAGAAAAGGTTTGTTAATAGGTACTTTTTTCAAAAATTATACTATTTTTGCACCGTTAAAGATTTTCTTTGGCTAAATAATTAAATAAGTTCTTACTAAGTGTTAAATAGAAGACATATCCGTGTTAAAGTGATGCAATCGATATATGCGATGCACAAAAATGGTTCTGATAGTATTGAAAAACAAGAAAAGTTCTTGCTTTATAGTATCGACAATATTTTAGATTTATACCTAACAATGCTGTCTTCGTTAATTGAAATTGGTAAAAAAGAAGTCGTTTTTATTGAGAAATCAGGTCAAAAACACATTACTACATCGCAAGAGCGCAATCCAAATAAAAAATTCATAAACAATACCATTCTTCAGATTCTTTCTGAAAATAATTCTTTGAGTATTGCTTTAGAAAACAGAAAAATTAATCATTGGGAATTAAATGAAGATTACATCCAAATTCTTTTAGATAGCATAAAAAATAGTAATTTCTATGCCAAATACATGGCTAACACTGTAAATAATTTTGAAGAAGACAAGCAATTTATTATCGATATTTTTACAGAATTGATTGTTCCTAACGAAAAATTATACGAGTTTTTAGAAGACAATAAATTGACTTGGATTGATGATATTCCTGTTGTGAATACACAAATTATCAAACAATTAAGGCTAATTAAATCTGCGAAAGACGAAGCTTTTAGAGTTCCGAAAATATTTAAAGACCAGGAAGATCAAGAATTTGTTACTAATTTATTTAGAAAAACAGTTCTTAATGAAAGAGAATTGGCAAATGAATACGTTGATAAAACACCCAATTGGGATTCGGAGCGTATCGCTGAAATTGACACAATTGTACTGAAAATGGCTATTTGCGAGTTTGTAAAATTCCCTTCAATTCCCGTAAAAGTAACAATTAACGAATATTTAGAAATTGCAAAAGAGTATTCTACACCAAAAAGTAGTATTTTTATAAACGGAATTTTAGATAATTTGGTCAAAGAATTTGAAATTGCCAATAAATTGAATAAAATCGGAAGAGGTTTAATGTAAAATTTATATATAATTATGATTAAAAAAGTTGTTTTAGCTGCTGTTATCGGTTCCTTTTTATTTTTGGGAGCGTGTAAAAAGAAAGAGGAAGCCAACACAGATATGCAAAATTCTCCAATATCAAGTTCCGCTTCAATTGGAATTCCTGAGCAAGAAAAAAGAGTAGTTCCTGCAGACGGAAAATATCCTGTAATGACATTTGAAAAAACAGAACACGATTTTGGGACGATTGCTGCAGGTTCAAAAGTAGATTATTCGTTCCAATTCAAAAACACTGGAGAAGCCGATTTAATTATTACAAGAGCGATGGGTTCTTGCGGTTGTACCATTCCAGAATTTCCAAAAGCACCAATTAAAGCTGGGGAATCTGCGAATATTGATGTGTCATTCAATTCAGCTGGTAAACACGGAAATCAACAAAAATCGGTTACAATTTCTACAAATACGAAAGCAGGAGTAGAGTCATTACTAATTAAAGCTTCAATAAAAGAGTAATTAACAATTTATAAATAAAAACAAAAAAAAATTATGCAACAAATACAACAATTCTTACCGTTTATTTTAATGTTTGTGGTTATCTATTTCTTTATGATTAGACCTCAACAAAAAAGAGCAAAATTGGAAAAACAATTCGAAAGCGACGTAAAAGTTGGTGATAAAATCATCACAAAAAGTGGAATTCACGGAAAAATTTCTGAATTAGGAGAAACTACTATTATTATTGAGACTATGTCTGGAAAATTAAAGTTAGAACGTAATGCGTTATCTATGGAAATGAGCGCCTCTTTGAACAAGAAATAATCCCTGCTTTATTTAAAATAGTACAATATTAAGTGGTGTAAGCTGATTGTTTTACACAAAAAGCCTCAATTTGAGGCTTTCTGTGTTTTTATAAAAATCTAAAAATTATTTTTTTGTTTTTTCTTTACTAAAATCTGTGGTAGCTGTTAATTGTGCAATTTTAATAATTACATCCGTTGCTTTTTCCATACTTTCAACAGGAACATATTCATATTTACCATGAAAATTATGACCTCCAGCAAAAATATTTGGACACGGTAATCCCATGTATGACAATTGAGATCCATCAGTTCCCCCACGGATGGGCTTGATTAATGGTTTTATTCCTAATTCTCGCATCGCTTTTTCTGCAATATCAACAATATATTTTACAGGCATAACTTTTTCCTTCATATTGAAATATTGGTCTTTTATTTCTGCAATGCAAATATCTGAACCAAATTGTTTGGCGAATTTCTTATTAATTTTTTTTGCAATAGCGTGAACAATTTCTTTACGTTTTTTAAATTTATTGGCACTATGATCTCTAATGATAAGTTCTAAAAGGGTTTCTTCAATACTTCCATTCAATTGGTGCACATGGAAAAATCCTTCGTAACCTTTTGTTTTTTGAGGAGTTTCCCCATTTGGTAATTGGTTGATAAATTCATTAGCAATTAACATAGAATTAATCATTTTTCCTTTTGCATATCCTGGATGAACGCTCTTTCCTTTGAAAGTAATTTTTGCACAAGCCGCATTAAAATTTTCATATTCTAATTCGCCAATCTGACTTCCGTCCATTGTGTATGCCCATTCGGCACCAAATTTTGCAACGTCAAATTTATGAGCACCACGACCAATTTCTTCATCTGGCGTGAATCCAACTCTAATTTTTCCATGCTTGATATCAGGATTGTTGACCAAATATTCCATCGCGGTAACTATTTCGGTAATTCCGGCTTTATCATCAGCGCCAAGTAAAGTCAATCCATCAGTGGTTATTAATGTTTGTCCTTTATATAGTAATAAATCTTTGAAATAATATGGTGACAAAACGATATTTTGTTCTTTATTTAGAACAATATCATTTCCATCATAATTTTTTACAATCTGAGGATTTACATTTGCGCCAGTAAAATCTGGAGTTGTATCAAAATGAGATACAAATCCTATCGTGGGAACATCATGACTCACATTACTTGGCAACGTAGCCATGATATAAGCGTTTTCGTCAATAGTTACTTCTTCTAAACCGATTGATTTTAATTCTTCAACTAATTTATTTGCTAAATTCCATTGTTTTTCAGTACTTGGAGAAGAAGTAGAGTTAGGATCCGATTCGGTATCAATAATTACATAACTAATAAAACGGTCGATGATATTTTGCATATTTTTTTATTTTATTAAGTCGCTAATATAAATATTATTTAAGAGTTTTTTTTAAAAGACAATTTGCATATTTTAGGAAATGAATTTTAAATTTTACCATTATCGTTTTCACATTTTTTAATTGAATTTAAGACGAATAAACGTATCATAGTTTTTAATAACTATTTGAAAAAATCGACAGACAACGAATTCACACAATAGCGTTGCCCAGTTTTCGTGGGACCATCATCAAAAACGTGCCCTATATGTCCGCCACAATTGGCACAGATAATTTCTGTACGGATCATACCGTGAGTAAAATCTTTAATATACTTTACCTTTCCAGGTATTGATTGATCAAAGGAAGGCCAACCGCAATGACCGTCAAACTTAGAATGGCTTTCAAATAATGGTTCGCTACAACCGCCACAGCAATACGTTCCTTTTTCGAAATGAAGGTTGTATTTTCCTGAATGTGGATATTCTGTACCTTTTTGGCGAAGGATTTTATAACGCTCTAAGCCCAATTGATCTTTCCACTCTTGTTCCGATTTTTCTATTAGTGCACTCATTATTTTGAAGGTATAAATTTAACAGATACAGAATTTGTACAAAAACGTTGTCCAGTTTTCGTAGGTCCGTCATCAAATACATGACCCAAATGACCGCCACATTTTGCACAATTAACTTCGGTTCGGGACATTCCAAAACTTGAATCAGTGATGTAAGTCACTGAACCACTTATGGCTTTGTCAAAGGAAGGCCAGCCGCAATCTGAATGGAATTTAGCATCAGAATAAAAAAGTAAATTTTCGCAAGCAGCGCAAACATAAGTTCCTTTTTCAAACGTATTTATATATTTCCCTGAAAATGGGAGTTCTGTTCCTTTTTCACGAAGCACTTCAAATTGTTCGGGCGTTAATTCTTTTTTCCATTGCGCCTCAGATTTCTGAATCTCAAGTTTAGGATTTTTTATTTTATCTTGCCCTTGACAGGAAAAAAGTGAAAAAAATAATAGTAATATAAAAAGCTTGTTTTTCATTTGAATAGAAATTAATTTATAATAAATTCGACAGTTTTCTCAATTACAAAAGGGTTTCCAAGAATTTTTCGGTGACCTAAATTTTGTGTTATTAGCAATTCCCCATTTTTTAAATTATTGTGAATATTAATTGAGTTTTTCACGGGAACTTCCTTATCATTTTCATCGTGAATTACAAGAACAGGAATATCGATTGTTTTAGCTGCACTATGTGCCGAATAATTTTCCATAGGTTCATTGTATTTTTTTTCAAAATGCTGTTTTAAATGCAAGCTAAATTCTGGATTAAGTCCCAATTTAGAGACGAAATCGTCTAAAATATCTTTCACTTTATCGCCACTTCCAATGATTGTTAATCGGTTAATTTTCAATCCTTTTTTTATTGCGTTGAGCAAAGCCATCCCTCCCAAAGAATGTCCAACAGCAGCTTCAAATGGACCGAATTTTCTATCGGTTTCTATTATTGAAGCAATAAATTCTGTCATTATTGTTGAATTTCCAAATGATTTTCCGTGTGCTGGAGCATCAAAACTAATTGTTGAATACCCTCGATTTATCAATGCCTCTGAAAATTTAACTAGTTGGGTTCCGCGTCCTGACCATCCGTGAACAAGCAATATCTTTTTGTCACTTTTCCCATATTGGTACACTACTATTTCTTTATTATTCCCCGGAATTAGTAATTTTTCATGAATACTGTTTTTATCCATTTCCAATTCTCTTTTAGGAATTTTGTGCTTTATTGGAGTTGTAAATAATCGTGCTAAATACAAAGTAGTCAATTTTACAGAAAAAAACTGAAGTGTTTTACCTACTAAAATTAGTATTTTAGGAACTTTTAAATGTGATTTTTTATTTGAATTCAACGCAATTAAATTAAATGATATTTAAACGACTGCAATTTAGGATATTATTTTTTCGTTTGCATCTTACATCTATTAAATTAATCATAAAATAGGTTACAAATTAAAGCCATAAATACTCATGCATTTTATGTTACAGCATAAAAATTAAGAGATATATTTGTAACTTTATGATTCTAAATTAAAATCAAATTTTCATGAAGAAGCATTTTATCTTATTTATAACAATCATTTCGATTCTCATTTCGTGTGCTAAAAATCCATTTACGGGTAAAAACTCATTGAATTTTGTATCCAATAGTGAATTGTTTCCAACTTCATTTCAGCAATATGGTACTTTTTTGAAAGATAATAAAGTGGTTGTTGGAACTACCGATTCAAAACGTGTTGAAACGGTAGGTCTAAAAATTAAAATGGCTGCCGAAAAATATCTGGATGCCAATGGATTTAAAGATTATTTAAAGGATTATGCTTGGGAATATAAATTGGTTGAAAGCAAAGAAGTTAATGCTTGGTGTTTGCCTGGCGGAAAAATAGTATTCTATTCTGCTATTTTGCCAATTTGCAAAGATGACGCTGGAATGGCAACCGTAATGGGTCACGAAGTAGCACATGCATTGGCAAATCACGGAGCGCAACGAATGAGTGCGGGTATATTGCAACAAGCAGGTGCTGGGTTTGTTGGAATTGCAATAGATTCTAAAAGCAATCAAGAAAAACAAATTTGGATGACTGCTTACGGGGGAGTTACGCAATATGGTGCGATGTTGCCTTTTAACAGAAGTCACGAAAGTGAAGGCGATAAAATAGGTTTAATACTTATGGCAATCGCAGGTTATGACCCATGTACAGCAGTCGCTTTTTGGGAAAGAATGTCCGCAAATTCAGGTGGTAAAAAGCAACCCGAATTTTTAAGCACACATCCATCGGATGCAACCCGAATTGAAAAATTGAAAAGTTTAATCCCAGAAGCCAAAATTGAAGCAGCGAAATTTGGTGTTGTTTTTAAATAAAAAATAGTATCTTCGAATTTGTCTTTAAGACTTTTATATCTAATACCTACTGATTTTTTATGGCAAATCTTGAAAAAGGAAATTCTAAATTACTGAATGCTTGGGCTTTCTATGATTGGGCAAATTCCGTTTACAGCTTGGTAATTGCATCCGCAATTTTTCCTATTTTTTATGGCGCATTATTTAAAATTAAAGGTAGTCTATACATCGATGTTTTTGGAACTTCCCTAAAAAGTACCGCGCTAATTAGTTTTGTAACGGCGGCTGCGTTTTTACTGGTAGCTTTCATTTCGCCATTGTTATCTGGAATTGCGGATTATATTGGCAACAAGAAATTCTTTATGAAATTTTTCTGTTATTTAGGTGCACTTTCCTGCATTGGTTTGTATTGGTTTAGTTTAGAACACATCTACATAAGTTTGCTTTTTTACTTTTTCGGATTGGTTGGATTTTGGTCGAGTTGGGTTTTTTACAACTCTTATTTGCCTGATATCGCTTTTCCTGAACAACAAGATAAAATTAGTGCCAAAGGATTTTCAATGGGATATGTTGGTAGCGTATTATTATTACTAATTAATCTAGCAATGGTTATGAAGCCAAATTTTTTTGGAATTACAGGAGAATCTGGAGTAGCAAGTATGAAAGCGATGCGTTATTCATTTGTGATGGTTGGTATTTGGTGGATTGGCTTCAGTCAATATACCTATTACTATTTGCCTAAAGGAAATAAATGTCATAAAGTTACAAAAGCAGTAGTTTTTAATGGATTTCACGAACTTAAAAAAATTTGGTATTTGTTAGAACACAACGTGCAATTAAAACGATTTTTGGGGAGTTTCTTCGTTTATGGAATGGCGGTTCAAACGGTTATGATTATTGCGGTTTACTTTGGAGAACAAGAAATTTCTTGGAAATCTGACAGTGAAAAAACTACAGGATTAATAATCAGTATTTTAGTTATTCAATTGGTAGCTATTTTGGGTGCCAATTTAACTTCAAAGGTTTCAGAAAAGTTTGGAAACATAACCACTTTAATATTCTTAAATTCTATTTGGGCAGTTTTATGTGTGTTTGCATTTTTTGTAACTTCACCAATAGAATTTTATATAACTGCTGGCTTTGTTGGTTTGGTGATGGGAGGAATTCAAGCACTTTCTCGTTCTACGTATTCTAAAATGCTACCAGAAACGGATTATACAGCTTCTTTTTTTAGTTTTTATGATGTTTCAGAAAAAATTGGAATCGTAATTGGAATGTGTCTCTATGGAATTATCGACCAATTAACAGGAAGCCCAAGGTTTTCAATCGTATTTTTAGGATTATTTTTTGTTACAGGTATATTTTTATTATCAAGAGTTAAAAGAAAAATTATTATAGCATTATAAATTGATTTATATTTGACAAATATTTAATTTCAAAGAATAATGAACACAATAAAATTATCTGCAACAGTATTTTCTTTTTTTACTTTAATGATATTTACTTCTTGTAATGTTGAGCCTTTAGATACTGATTTACTTGGAAATATAATAAATCCTTCAAGTTTAGCAGGTACATATAGAATGACGTCTTTTAATACAGGTATACCAACAGATTTAAATAATGATGGAACTGCATCTACCAATCAAATGTTAGAGACTTCATGTTTCAATAATAATGTCTTAATAATAAATCCCAATGCTACTTTTACTTTAACTTCAAAAGGAGTTGGTATAAGTTCAGCCATAACTTTGGAATGTTATACTGATCCAGATATCTCTGGAACATGGGTACTTGATGGAACAGTACTGACTTTGTTATTTGTAGAATCTAGTGTTCAAAATTCTAAAGTGTTTTCCGTATCTGGACGCTCATTAACAAATAGCGTCCCGCTTGGGGAGATTGTAGGAACTACTTCTACAAACGCAGCAGTTTTCTTAAATTCAAGTTATAATATAATTTATACAAGATAACTACATATTCAAATTAATTCAAAGCTATCTTTTGTTGGATAGCTTTTTTTTATAATGAAATGGCATAGAGATTGCTTTATAAATTTAATAATTTGAATCTAAAAAATAATTTAATTTACTTTTTTCATAGCTAATAAGTATAATTAATTAAACTAATACTGATTTTAGATTTCATTATTTACAATTATAATATCAAAACGACCTTAATTTTACTATGTCAAATCCTAAAATAATTACTATTGACAATTTGTCACTTCAAGAATTCGATTCTGAAGCAGAATTAATTCCACTTTTAACACTAGAAGACGAAGAAGAGATGAATAATGAAGAATTGCCAGAATCATTGGCAATTTTACCTTTACGCAATACTGTTTTATTTCCTGGGGTGGTAATTCCAATTACTGCAGGAAGAGACAAATCTATAAAGCTGATTAATGATGCTAATGCCTCAGGAAGAGATATTGGGGTAGTTTCTCAAAAAAATGAAGAAGACGAAGACCCATCACAAAACGATATTCATTCAATTGGGACAGTTGCAAAAATACTTCGGGTTCTAAAAATGCCTGATGGCAATATTACCGTTATTCTTCAAGGTAAAAAGCGTTTTGAAATCGACGCTGTTATTTCTCAAGCACCGTATTTAAATGCAACTGTAAAGAATATTTTAGAAACACGTCCTTCAAAAAAAGATAAAGAGTTTTCTGTTATTATTGATTCAATTAAAGAATTGGCAATCCAAATTATTAAGGAAAGTCCAAATATTCCAACCGAAGCTACATTTGCAATTAAGAATATTGAAAGCAAATCATTTTTAATCAATTTTGTATCTTCAAATATGAATTTATCTTTAAAAGAAAAACAAGAGTTGTTGAATATTACAGATTTGAAAGACAGGGCTTTAGAAACTTTACGATTTATGAATATTGAACTTCAAAAATTGGAGTTGAAAAATGATATTCAGTCAAAAGTTCGCTTTGATCTAGACCAACAACAACGAGAATATTTTTTGCACCAGCAAATGAAAACTATTCAAGAAGAATTGGGTGGTGCTTCTCAAGAAGAAGAGGTTGAAGAAATGGTTGAAAAAGCAGCACTCAAAAAATGGGATGATCTTACCAAAAAACATTTTGAAAAAGAATTGACAAAAATGCGACGAATGAATCCACAAGCGCCTGATTTTGGAATTCAAAGAAATTATTTAGAATTACTTTTAGATTTACCTTGGAATGAATATTCTAAAGACAATTTCGACTTAAAAAGAGCTCAAAAAATACTCGATCGTGACCACTTTGGTTTAGAAGATGTAAAGAAAAGAATGATAGAACATTTGGCAGTTTTGAAATTACGAAATGATATGAAATCACCAATTATTTGTTTGACAGGACCTCCAGGAGTTGGAAAAACATCTATTGGAAAATCTGTTGCAGAAGCTTTAGGGCGAAAATACGTGAGAATCTCTCTTGGTGGTTTACGAGATGAAGCAGAAATTCGTGGACACAGAAAAACCTATATTGGTGCGATGTCAGGGCGTATTATTCAAAGTTTGAAAAAAGCTGGAACATCAAATCCTGTATTCGTTTTGGATGAAATAGACAAATTAGCAATGGGAAATCAAGGTGATCCTTCTTCAGCATTATTAGAAGTTTTAGATCCCGAGCAAAACAACGCTTTCTATGATAATTTTCTTGAAATGGGTTACGATTTATCCAAAGTAATGTTCATTGCAACGTCAAATAATATGGCAACAATCCAACCTGCATTGCGCGATAGAATGGAAATCATAAAAATGTCTGGTTATACAATTGAAGAAAAAACTGAAATTGCACGCCAACATTTATTTCCTCGTCAATTGAAGGATCACGGATTGTCCTTAAAAGACTTAATAATTGGAAAAAAACAATTGGAGAAAATTGTAGAAGGCTATACCCGTGAATCTGGAGTTCGTGGATTAGAAGCTAAAATTGCTCAGGTTATACGAAATGCTGCAAAATCTATTGCAATGGGTGAGGAGTACAACAAAAAAGTGACAGATTCTGACATTATTAAAGTACTAGGAGTTCCAAGATTAGAAAGAGATAAATATGAAAATAATGACGTTGCAGGCGTAGTAACTGGTTTGGCCTGGACAAATGTTGGTGGTGATATTTTATTCATAGAATCCTTGATTTCTAAAGGAAAAGGAGTGATGACAATTACAGGTAATCTAGGAACAGTAATGAAAGAATCGGCAACTATTGCATTGGAATATATAAAATCAAATGCTGAAATTTTCGGAATTGACCCTGAAATGCTATCCAAATATAATATCCATTTACACGTTCCTGAAGGTGCAACACCAAAAGATGGACCAAGTGCTGGAATAGCAATGCTAACATCTTTAGTCTCTTTATTTACTCAAAAGCGAGTAAAGAAAAGCCTTGCTATGACTGGTGAAATTACCTTAAGAGGAAAAGTTTTACCCGTTGGAGGAATCAAAGAAAAAATACTAGCAGCCAAAAGAGCCAACATTAAAGAAATTGTTTTGTGTAAAGAAAACAAGAGTGATATTGACGAAATTAAACTTGAATATTTAGAAGGTTTGACTTTTCATTATGTCAAAGAAATGAGTGAGGTTTTAGCAATTGCCTTAACTGATCAAAAAGTTAAAAACGCTAAAGTTTTGTAATTCAAAAACGGCTAAGAAATTAGCCGTTTTTTTTATTAAAAATAATATCTTCGCATTTGCGTTATATAAATTGAAAATAGAACTATGTTTAAAAACCAAATATATCTAATTCTCATTCTTTTTTGCTCTGTAACTCAAGGGCAAATAGGTGGACAATCGGTATATCAGTTTTTAAATTTGGTAACCTCTCCCCGTCAGGCTTCATTGGGTGGGAAAATTATTACCATATATGATAACGATGTCAACCAAGCCAATTTTAATCCTGCAACGATAAATTCGGAAATGGACAATCATTTGGCTGTAAATTATGGAAGCTATTTTGGAGAAGTTACTTATGGAACCGCTTCTTATGCTTATACATTCGACAGACATTTGCAAACTTTTCAAGCGGGAATTAATTATGTAAATTATGGAAAATTTCAAGGAACCGATGAAACTGGAAATCCTACATCTGATTTTACAGGAAGTGAAATAGCACTGTCTTTCGGATATTCATTTATGATTCCTGACATTCCTATTCATTTTGGTGCGAATGCAAAACTAATTTCCTCCACACTAGAAAGTTATAATTCCTTTGGTGGTGCAGTTGATTTAGGCGCAATATTCATTGATGAACGCAATGATGTGAATTGGGCGTTAGTTGTCAGAAACATAGGGACACAATTTACTTCGTATTCTGGAACTAAGGAAAAATTGCCTCTAGAAGTACTCATTGGAGTTTCTCAAGAAGTTGAAAACGTGCCCATTCGCTGGCACCTCACTTTAGAAAATTTACAACAGTGGAATATTGCTTTTTCAAATCCTGCTCGTGCCATGGGTTCTATTGATGGTGGTTCGACTCCTGAGAAAGTGTCGATTTTTAATAATGCCTTACGCCATGTAATCATTGGGGTAGAATTATTTCCGAGGAAAAGTTTTAATGTGCGTTTAGGATACAATTTCAGAAGAGGCGAGGAGTTGAGTATATTAGAGCAAAGGAATTTTTCAGGAATTTCTTTAGGTTTTGGATTAAAATTCAACAACCTAAAATTCAATTATTCCTATTCTCGTTATACTTTAGCAGGAAATACAAGTTTATTTGGTTTAACTATTAATTTTCAACAATAAATTTTGGATAAAAAAATTACTATCGCAATAGACGGTTTTTCTTCAACAGGAAAAAGTACTTTGGCAAAACAACTGGCAAAACATTTAGGCTACGTTTATGTGGATACAGGTGCAATGTATCGAGCTATCGCTTATTTTGCAATGCAAAACGAATTTATACAACCTGATTTTTTCAACAAGGAAGGTTTGAAAAATAGTTTACCAAATATAAAATTACATTTCCAATTTAACCCTGAATTAGGATTTGCAGAAATGCATTTAAACGATCTAAATATCGAAAAGGAAATCCGAACCCTCGAAGTTTCTAATTTCGTAAGTAAAGTTGCCGAAGTTTCCGAAGTACGAGCCAAATTAGTAGAGCAACAGCAGCAAATGGGAAAAGACAAAGGCATTGTAATGGACGGGAGAGACATTGCTACAGTAGTTTTTCCTAATGCCGAACTCAAAATTTTTATGAACGCAAGTAAGCAAACACGTGCTCAAAGACGTTTTGATGAATTGCAACAAAAAGGCGATTCTGTTTCTTTTGAAGAAGTGCTCAAAAATGTGGAAGAGCGTGATTATATTGATACGCACAGAGACGATTCTCCGTTATTAAAACACAAAAATGCGGTTGAAATTGATAATTCTCACCTTACTCGAGAAGAGCAATTTGATAAAGTATTAGAATTAGTTCAAAACATTAAATGATTTAGAGTTAATATATTTAATTTTTATTTGAATATATTAATTTATTGTTAGTTTTACATTACTAATAAACGACTTTACCTAAATCTAATTTTATGAATATTAAAAATCGTCTTACATTAATGAGTTTTCTACAATTTTTTGTTTGGGGAGCTTGGTTGATAACCGTAGGAAACTATTGGTTTGCTTCAAAACATTGGAGTGGTTCCGAATTCGGGGCCGTGTTTTCAACATTAGGACTTTCATCAATTTTAATGCCTGCACTGACTGGAATAATTGCTGACAAATTTATAAATGCCGAAAAATTATACGGAGTATTGCATATTTTGGGCGGATTAATTCTTTGT
Organism: Flavobacteriaceae bacterium; assembly: GCA_009693635.1. Taxonomy (GTDB): domain Bacteria; phylum Bacteroidota; class Bacteroidia; order Flavobacteriales; family Flavobacteriaceae; genus Flavobacterium. The sequence goes on along the minus strand of SHWW01000010.1, from coordinate 1,109 downwards.
TACATTCCGCAAGTTGATTCTCCAACTTCCTTTTTCTGGGTAATTTTCATGGCGATGCTTTTCTATATGCCTACCATTTCACTCTCAAATTCTATAGCATTCACAATATTAAAAAATAATAAATACGATGTAGTCAAAGTATTTCCTCCAATTCGTGTTTGGGGAACTTTAGGATTCATTATGGCTATGTGGATTACAAATTTGTCTGGTAACAAAGCCTCTGCTAATATGTTCTATATTGCTGCAATCGCAGCCGTAGGTTTGGGAATTTATTCTTTCTTCCTACCTAAATGCCCACCTCAAAATTTAATTTCTAAAAATTCAACATTTGCACAGAAATTAGGTTTAGATGCCTTTAAGCTTTTCGGAACTTATAAAATTGCTCTATTTTTAGTTTTTTCAATGTTTTTAGGCGCTGCCTTACAACTTACAAATATGTATGGTGATACATTTCTTTCGGATTTTTCTAAAGTTCCCAAATATCAAAATTCATTTGTAGTAAAATATTCAACTATAATAATGTCGATTTCTCAAATATCTGAAACTCTATTTATTCTTGCAATTCCATTTTTCTTGAAACATTTTGGAATCAAACAAGTAATGCTAATTTCAATGTTAGCATGGGTATTACGATTCGGTTTATTTGCTTACGGAGATCCTTCAGGAGGACTATGGATGATAATATTATCGTGTATTGTCTATGGAATGGCGTTCGATTTCTTTAATATTTCAGGGTCATTATTTATCGAAACTTCTACAGACTCCTCCATTCGGTCGAGCGCTCAAGGGTTATTTATGATGATGACCAACGGTTTTGGAGCAGTTCTTGGAAGTTCAATCAGTGGATATGTAATTGATAAATATTTCACCGTTGGAGGCACAAAAGACTGGCATTCAATTTGGTTTTGTTTTGCCATTTATGCCGCCGTAATTACCGTTGCATTTGCCATTTTTTTCAAACACAAACACAATCCTGAAGAAATTGCTGAGGTTACTCATTAATAATAAATTCAAAAAAACTTGATAGCTGAAATAAAATATTGGATTTGTTTATTATCGGTTTGCAGATTGTAAACTAATTTAATTTATTAGTGATGAATATAATATCA
>SHWW01000074.1 GCA_009693635.1 Flavobacteriaceae bacterium | reverse complement strand
TAAACCAATATCAGAAAAATATACCGCACATAACAAAGGTAAAATTTATATTTTTTGGGGTGGAAATCGGGATAGTTATACGAAATCGGACATCCATTTTAAAGGAGCTACTTACGATTTTACATTATATGATGTTGCTGCAGTTGACAAACCAAAAGGTTGGCATGTAGATTACTTAAACCCAGCGAGAATGACTATTCCGCAAACTAATTTTAGAGTTGGCTATTTCATCAATGACCATTATAATATTTCTATCGGTTTAGACCATATGAAATATGTTATGGTTCAAAATCAATCGGCTCGAATTACTGGAAATTACCCCGCTATTTTTGATGGAACCGTAATAACTAATGGAAATGTAGATTTGTCTGATACTAGTTTTTTAACTTTTGAACATACCGATGGGTTAAATTACATCAATTCGGAAATTTCAAGGGTTGATGATATTTCTAAAATTTTTAAAATAAAAGATACCGATAAATTTCAAATCAGTTTAACAGAAGGTGCTGGAGGTGGGATTTTATATCCAAAAACAAATGTAATGTTAATGGGACATCCTCGTCACGACGATTTTAATGTTGCTGGATATGGCGTTTCTGCAAAAGTGGGACTTAATTTAACTTTCTTCAAATACTTTTTCATTCAAGCCGAATTGAAAGGAGGTTATATTAATATGCCAAATATCAAAACAACTTTCGACACTGCTGATAGTGCTTCACAGCATTTTATGTTTTTTGAACGTATAATTGCTTTTGGAGGAATTTTTAAAATCTAAAAAAAACAAATAAAGTTGATTTATCATAATACTAATAAGCTTTTTTTATGATAAAAATGAAAATATTTGCCCCGAAATTAGTTAATTATAAATTATATTTGCACAATAGTTATTCAAATGGATTTCAAAATAAATAAAAAAATTTCGGCACTAATAATTACATTGAATGAAGAAATTCATATAAAAGAACTTTTAAATTCACTAACTTTTGTAGATGAAATAGTTGTAGTTGACTCTTTTAGTACTGATAATACAAAATTTATTTGTGAAAGTTTTATTAACGTAAAATTTTATCAAAATCGATTTGAAAATTTCACATCTCAAAGAAACTTTGCTATTGCACAAGCCAAAAATGATTGGATTTTATTTCTAGATGCGGATGAAAGACTTACACCTGATTTAAAAAATGAAATTTTTAACACATTACGAACTAACGACACTTATACTGCCTTTTTGTTTCACAGAACCTTTATGTTTAAAAATAAAGTTTTATACTATAGTGGGTGGCAAACGGATAAAATATTCAGACTTTTTAATAAAAATTTCGCGAAATACACCACCGAACGATTGGTTCATGAAAAATTAAAAGTTACGGGGAAAATAGGCATACTCAAGAACAAGCTTATCCATTATTCTTATTCAGATTATGAATCATATAAAGCAAAAATGATTAATTATGGAAAACTAAAAGGGCAGGAAAAATTCATAAAGAAACTGAAACCTATTTTTTTCGCATCTATTTTCCATCCTACTTATAATTTTTTATATAATTATTTCATACGATTAGGCATTTTAGACGGAAGAAAAGGAGTCGTCATTTGTTACCTTAATGCTTATAGTGTTTATATAAGATATCAAGAATTAAAAAAACTATGGAATACTAAATGTATATGATTTTATTTCCAAAAAAATAGCTTCTTTTTTAATCTTCTTTTTCTGTGGTGTTTTTCCTGAAACTCGTTAGTATAATACCACATTTTTTCAAAAATCTCATCGGTTGATTTACTATATAATTTTGCGTATTCCTCGCTCATAATAGCTACCATTTCACTTTTTGGCGTTAAGCGACTTAAATTTTTCATTCTTAATTCAAAAGGCATAGTTTGATGAAAATTCATCCTATTTAAATCTACTAAATAAAAGTCATAATTGCCATTGCCTAGATTATTGATAAGGGTGTTCCCTGGTGAATGATCTAAAAACTCAATTCCTTTTTCGTGCAAATCAAAAGAAAACTTAGTAAACTGACGCAAAATAGTTTCGTGATTGGGGTAATCAGGATTTGTTACAAGCTCCCTAAAAGTCAATTCGGTTTCTAGATGTTCGCAAACGTAGTAACTATCTTTAAGACCTATAAAGTTATAATTTTGAAAATAAGCAATAGGTTGTGGAGTTCCTATATTATTTTCTAACAAGATTTTCGCAAATTCAAAGGAGCGCTGAGCTTTTGATTTCCTAAAATATTTATAAATTATTGAATTAAAAAAGTGGGGTTTTTTGAAAGATTTAATATTGATTTGTTTTGAATCTATATCAAAAAGTTTAATGACATTTCGTTTGCCATTGCGAAATAAAAAACCATTAGAATTGAAATTATTTATGTAAGAAACAATTTCATTCTCACAAACTTTATAAAAAGGGTTCAATATATATTGCATAAATTATAGAAATTAAATATCTACAAATGTAAGAATTGAATTCTATTAAACCAATTCAATTACAAATACTGATTAATTCCATTACTTATTCTTACTGTATTATTTTCAACAGTTTTATTTTGCATTTTATCATTTAAATCAAAATTTTGTTTTGATTTAATTTTGTGGTGAATGTGAAATACTATAGCGGCATAACGTATCCTTTTTGCTTTAACTCCATTATTACTCAATCTAATAACTAAATCTGAATCCTCTCGTCCCCAACCTTCAAAATCTTCATTATAGCCATTTATAGAAATAAAATCTTCACGCCAATATGACACATTGCAACCTCTAAATTTATTAGAAATTCGGTTGGTTTTTTTATAGAATTTCGACAAAAAAGGAATATGTATGGCTCTGGTTCTATTTTTAATTTCTTTTGAAAAAAAATTAAAAATAATTTTCTTTTTTAGAAAAATACTATCTACAAAATCTGGCAAAATATTAACCCTAGAACCATAGAGGTATAATCCTTTTTGAGCTTCATTTAAATGATTTTTAATAAAATTTTTATGTATAATACAATCTCCATCAACTTGAATAATATATTCTGAATTACTCTTAGCAATAGCTTTATTTAATATTTTAGCTTTTCTAAAACCTAAATCTTCTTGCCATATATGTTGCATAGGGATTTCACATTTTTTCCTAAATTCTTCAATAAATGATTTTGTTGTATCGTCTGAACCATCATCGGCAATAAGAATCTCATCAGGTAATCGGGACTGTGACAAAGCACTATCCATTACTAATTCAAGTGCTTCTACCCAATTATATGTTGATATTAATAGTGTTGTTTTCATTATCTAATTTAATTAAATAAATGCTTAAACCATTGACCAAAGTTTTTTTTCCAGATAAAAAAAAGAGAAGGTTTAAAATCACTCATTTTGCCAAAATTTTCAAAAATTTCTGAAAAGGAGTTCCCTTTAATAAATTCAAGAGTCTTCCATTTATGTGGATCTAAATAGAAAAAATTATTCATTGTTTTATAGTTAGTAACATTTACATTTTCCCATTTATTCATGAAAGTATCTACACTAACATCTACATCGTGACCCCAATTGGCAAACTTAATTAACAGCTCTTCTTTTGTTCTTGATAAACATTCGTGCAAAATCAGCGAGTCCCTATAAATAACTTTAGATTTAGTATTTCTGCCTATTTTATAATTCGGATAGTTGGTTGCAACCATAACTTTTGTTGCTTGGTTTACATATAAAAACCCACCATCAACTCTTTTATATAAATTAATTAAAAAGGGAGATATTTGTACAGGATTCCTTTCTGGATTTATTAATAAATGATTTTTAGATTTTAAAAAATCTACAAACGACTTAAAATCCAAAAAATATTCATCAGCATCAATTTGTATCAACCAATTCCCAATGCCCATTTTTTCTGAAAGCATTTTTCGCTCTCGCACTTCACATTCCATTGTTGATAGGGTTGGAACGTAGAATTCATCTTCATAAATAATAATTTTATTATCTACATCAAAAGAATTTATCCAATCAAAAAAATCAGGACTAATTTCAATAGCATCCCCGTTCCATGTTTTCCTGTATTTATCAATAGCCAAAAAAACAGTACTAGCTTCTTTATATATAGTTGGCAGAGAGTTTTTTAATAACTCATAATCATACGAAACTAAAAAACCTACTTGAATTTTTTCTGACATTTATACTTAAATTAAATCTGTTGCAATTTACAAATTAATATAAAAAAATACTTTTTTTTTGTATTTTTGTAACAAAATAATCAAATATCAAATGAATTGTATTCAACCATATTTAATAGAATTCCCAGAAACCGGAAATTCATCTTTAGGTTATATCTCAATAGCCGAAAAAGATAATTTACCCTTCGTCCCTAAAAGAGTATATTGGACTTATTTTACTCCAAATGAAATTGAAAGAGGCGGACATTCTCATTATGATTTAGAGCAAATTTTGGTAGCGGTTGCAGGAAAAATTATTGTTAATACAGTATTAAAAGACGGTACAAAGAACGAATTCATTCTTGATTCACCAAATAAAGGTTTATTTATTCCAAAAATGTGTTGGAGAACCATGAAATATAAGCTCAATGCTGTTCAAATGTGTATTGCCAGCATAGAATATGATGAATCTGATTATATTCGCGAATATAGTAAGTTTTTAAAAGCTTAATTTAAATTTCAAAACTCTTATTTATATTTTTATTAATTATATTTGTTGAAATTATTCAATCAAATTTGATTCAAAACATGATTGAAATCATACTTTTTTTTAATGAAAATAAAGAATTGATTCCCAAATTATGATTAAAATTCACCACTCATCTGACGTCCAATCATCCACGATTGGAGAAGGAACTATAATATGGCAATTTTGTGTCATTCTTAAAGGAGCTATTCTTGGAAAAAATTGTAATATTAATTGTAATGTTTTTATTGAGAACAAAGTTGTTATTGGCAATAATGTGACAATAAAACCAGGTGTACAAATATGGGATGGCGTAACCATTGAAGACAATGTAATGATTGGCCCAAATGCTACCTTTACCAATGATTTATATCCTAAATCAAAAAACACTAATTTTATTCTTAAAGAAACTTATATAAGAAAAGGAGCTTCCATTGGTGCCAATGCAACTATTTTACCGGGAATTACAATTGGAAAAAATGCATTGATCGGTGCAGGAAGCGTGGTGACAAAAAATGTACCAGCGAACACAGTATGGTATGGAAATCCTGCTATTCAGAAAGGATTAATTAATAATATTGGAGAAAACACAAATGATTAAATTTTTGGATTTACAAAAAATCAACCTTCAATATCAAAATGAGATTGAAGAACAATTGTTAAACACATTTCGCAGCGGTTGGTACCTCTTAGGCAATCAAGTAAAAACATTTGAAAATAATTTAGCCAATTATTTGGGTGTAAAAAACTGTATTGGAGTTGCAAATGGTCTTGATGCTTTAAGAGTTATCCTTAAAGCTTATATGGAAATCGGGTTTATCGAAAAGGGCGATGAAATCATTGTTCCTGCCAATACCTATATTGCCTCTGTTTTAGCAATTTCAGACAACGAATTAGTTCCAGTTCTTGTTGAGCCAGATATTGAAACCTATAATATCAATATTAAGAAAATTGAAGAAAAAATAACTTCTAGAACTAAAGCAATAATGATTGTTCATTTGTATGGACGAATAGTTTATTCTGAAGAATTGAAAGCATTGGCACAAAAATACAATCTAAAAATCATTGAAGACAATGCTCAAGCCATCGGTGCACAGTGGCGAAAAACAAAAACGGGAGCACTTGGAGATGCGGCAGGTTTCAGTTTTTATCCGGGTAAAAATCTTGGCGCACTAGGCGATGCTGGAGCTATATCAACAAACGACACCATTTTAGCCGATACTATAAGAGCGTTAGCAAACTATGGATCAAATCAAAAATATGTCAACAAATACAAAGGTTTAAATAGTCGATTAGACGAAATTCAAGCGGCAGTTCTAAATGTAAAGTTGAAATATATTGACACCGACAATGATCGACGCAAAGAAATTGCCGCGCAATATTGTACCAAAATAAAAAACAATAAAATAGTACTTCCAAATATTTCGGAGGATAACAAGGAACAAGTATGGCATCTTTTTGTAATTCGGACAGAGAACAGAAATGAGCTTCAGGAGTATCTTTTGGCAATAGGAATTGAAACCTTAATACATTATCCTATTCCGCCGCACAAACAAATATGTTATGCCGATTTCAACCAATTGCATTTTCCTATAACCGAAAAAATTCACGCCGAGGTTTTAAGTATTCCTATAAGTCCAATAATGACAAATGAGGAGGTTCAAATAGTAATTTCAGCTTTAAATTCTTATTAAAATGACAAATAATCCTTTAGTAACAGTCACGTTAATTGCCATGAATCATGAGAAATTCATTGCACAAGCGTGTTATTCAATACTGAACCAGACTTATAATAACATAGAAGTTATTTTTTTAGATAACAATTCAAAAGATAAAACTTTCGAAATTGGGAATGAAATTCTAAAAAATAGCGGAATTAAATATTTAGGAATTAAAAATCAGGAAAACAAAGGAGTTTCTGCCAATTTGAATATTCAGGTAAATCATGCCACTGGAGAATTTATCTCTATCCTTTCAGGTGATGATTGGTATGAAAAAAAAAATATTGAAATGCGACTTAAGTATCTGCAACAAAACAATTGGGATGTAGTTTTTTCAGATGGGTATAAATATATAGAAGAGCAAAAAAAGCGAGATGACGTTTATTCTTCCAAAAGAAAAAAAAAAGTAAAGCAAAATATTGAACACTATTTCAAAGAAAATATTGCCGGTAATATAACTTCAAACGTAGGTTTTTTTACAAAAAAAAATATTCTTTTAGAGAATCCTTTTGATGAAAAAATACATGCCGAAGATTGGGATATCAATTTACGATTATCCCAAAAAGGATACCGTTTTGGTTTTGTGGACTTAAAACTTTTTAATTATAGAATTTTAAGTACTAGTTTGTCAAATAATTTTGAAATGATGAAAAACTCCTATTTCGAGATTACAAATAAATACATTACCGAAATAAAAGAGAGTATTGAAGCAAGTAAAATCTATCAGATGAGGTTATTTGAATTTGAAATTCATAAATTGGAATTAATTAAAAATAAATCTAATAATGAGCGACAAGATTTAATTTCAGCTTATACAAACTTTAATTCGTTACGATATAAAAGCCCAAAAAAAGAGTATAAAAATACTCTTATTTATATAAAAACACTATTCGGAAAAATCTAAAATCAGATGCAAGAAGAAATTCACAACGCATACGAAATCATAAAAGAAGGCGGAATAATCCTTTATCCGACTGATACTGTTTGGGGAATTGGTTGCGATGCCACAAATCCTGAAGCCGTTGCCAAAATCTATAAACTCAAGCAAAGAGCAGAAACACAAAGCATGATTGTGCTGATGAATGGCGAAAAAATGATGTATAATGTGTTCAAAGATATTCCAGAAGTAGCTTGGCAAATAATAGATTTATCAGAGAAACCAACCACAATAATTTTAGACAATCCTAGAAATGTAGCGGCAAATTTAATTTCTCAAGACAAATCGTTAGGAATTAGAATTGTAAAAGAGCCTTTTTGCTTCAAATTAATGGAAAAAATGAGAAAACCATTAGTTTCAACTTCTGCAAATATTTCGGGGCAAACCACCCCTATTGCCTTCAAAGATATTAGCCCAGAAATTATAAAAGGTGTGGACTATGTTGTAAATTTGCAGCGCGATAAAATTGGAGGAAAGCCATCGACAATTATAAAATTGACTAGTGATTCTCAGGTGAAAGTAATCCGGAAATAGATTGCAGTTTTCAGTTTTCAGTTGATCAACTTTAAACTTTAAACTTTAAACAAAAATAATGAATTACAAAACAGCATTAAATAATAAAATCTTCGAAGTAATTTCAAAAGCTTCCCAAGAACTAAACATAGATAGTTATGTGATTGGCGGTTTTGTGCGTGATCTAATTTTAGGTAGAGATTTCAAAAAAGACAT
>SHWW01000009.1 GCA_009693635.1 Flavobacteriaceae bacterium | reverse complement strand
TGAATAGAATATTCGAAAAAAATGAAATTTTAAATTTCCACTATTTTTATATTAAAAAAGCTTCAGATTTCTCTGAAGCTTTTTTAGTAGCGGGAACAGGACTCGAACCTGTGACCTTCGGGTTATGAGCCCGACGAGCTGCCTACTGCTCTATCCCGCGATGTTTCAAGTGCAAATATAAAATAAAATTCTATATTTTCAATAATATAAATGAAAAATGTTTTATTTTATCCATTAACTTGATATGACTACCTTTGCAAAATAAATTAAAGTATTAATGTCACACAAAGCAGGTTTTGTAAATATTATAGGGAATCCAAATGTTGGAAAATCGACACTTATGAACGCCTTTGTAGGCGAAAGATTGTCGATTATCACTTCTAAAGCGCAAACCACACGCCACAGAATTCTTGGAATTGTAAACGGAGAAGATTTTCAAATGATTTTATCAGATACACCAGGAATCATCAAACCCGCTTATGAAATGCAGGAGTCAATGATGAACTTCGTGAAATCGGCATTTGAAGACGCAGACGTCCTTATATATATGGTAGAAATCGGCGAACAAGATTTAAAAGATGAATCGTTTTTTAATAAAATCATCCACGCCACCATTCCCGTACTACTTTTGTTGAATAAAATCGATTTATCAAACCAAGATAAATTAGAAGAGCAAGTCGCTTTTTGGGCCGCAAAAGTTCCAAATGCAGAGATTTTTCCAATATCAGCATTGCAGAATTTTAATGTTCCTGAGGTTTTTCAAAGAATAATCGAATTGTTACCAGAATCGCCAGCATATTATCCAAAAGACCAATTAACTGATAAACCAGAGCGTTTTTTCGTTAATGAAACCATCCGTGAAAAAATTCTCCTAAATTACAGCAAGGAAATTCCGTATGCCGTTGAAATAGTAACTGAGGAATTTTTTGAAGACGAAAATATTATCCGAATTCGTTCCCTGATTATGGTGGAACGCGAAACCCAAAAAGGAATTATTATTGGACACAAAGGCGCTGCCCTAAAGAAAGTCGGGGTGGATTCACGTGCTGATTTAGAGAAATTTTTCGGAAAACAAATCCACATAGAATTGTACGTGAAAGTCAACAAAAACTGGCGAAGCAACGCCAACATGTTGAAGAGATTTGGTTATAATCATTAGTGTTCAGCGTCCAGTTTTTTAGTCGGCAGTTTACAGCCGTTGCAATTACTGATTACTGTTAACTAAAAGAGTACCTTTGCAAAACATTAAAAATGCTTTATTAATTGTGTTTTTTAGAAATACGGTTTCGGTCTGTCTGAAATTTGAAAACTTAAATCCACAATCTAAAATTATAATATGAATAACATTGTTGCCATTGTAGGAAGACCTAACGTAGGAAAATCGACACTTTTTAATAGATTAATCCAAAGAAGAGAAGCTATTGTAGATTCTGTTTCGGGCGTGACTCGTGATAGAAACTACGGAAAAAGTGAATGGAATGGAAAGGAATTTTCTGTAATTGATACTGGTGGTTATGTTCGTGGTTCTGACGACGTTTTTGAAGCTGAAATCCGCAAACAAGTTGAATTAGCCATTGATGAAGCCGATGTAATTATTTTTGTGGTAGATGTTGAAGAAGGTATAACGCCAATGGACGATGCCGTTGCAAGATTATTGCGTAAGGTAACAAAACCTGTTTTATTAGCCGTTAATAAGGTTGATAATTCTATGCGTGAAAAAGATGCCATCGAGTTTTACAACCTTGGATTAGGAGAATATTACACCTTTGCAAGTATTTCAGGAAGTGGAACTGGAGATTTATTGGATGCCTTAATTGATGCTTTTCCAATAAAACCTGAGCCAACACAAGAAGAATTAGAATTGCCTCGTTTTGCAGTTGTGGGTCGCCCAAATGCTGGAAAATCAAGTTTTATCAATGCCTTAATTGGTAAAGAAAGATATATTGTTACCGACATCGCAGGAACAACGCGGGATGCCATCGATACTAAATTTGACCGTTTTGGTTTTGAATTTAACTTAGTTGATACTGCAGGAATTCGTCGTAAAGCAAAAGTAAAAGAAGATTTAGAATTTTATTCCGTGATGCGTTCGGTTCGTGCCATTGAACACGCCGATATTTGTATCTTGATTATTGATGCCACTCGTGGTTTTGAAGGACAAGACCAAAGTATATTTTGGTTGGCAGAAAAAAACCGTAAAGGAGTTGTAATCCTTGTGAATAAATGGGATTTAGTTGAAAAAGATACGATGTCAACTCGGGATTATGAAGAAAAAATAAGACAGGAATTAATGCCATTTGTAGATGTTCCAATTCTTTTTGTTTCTGCATTAACAAAACAACGTTTGCTAAAAGCATTGGAAGCAACAGTACAAGTTTTTGAAAATAGAAAACAAAGAATTCCAACTTCAAAATTCAATGATTACATGTTGAAAGTTATTGAGGGTTATCCACCGCCAGCTTTGAAAGGAAAATATGTAAAAATTAAGTATTGTATGCAATTGCCAACACCAACGCCTCAGTTTGTGTTTTTTGCCAATTTGCCCCAATATGTAAAAGAAGCCTACAAGCGTTTCTTAGAAAATAAAATCCGTGAAAAGTGGGATTTCTCAGGAGTTCCAATCGATATTTATATCAGAGAAAAATAATCTATTGGCCTCAATAAATTGAGGCTTTTTTTTAGCGCAATAATTTTTTAGCTTTCTCTTGAATAATCGAAGCCACAGTTTTGTTTTCGATTTTGCTTTCTAACCAAGAAATAATATCCAAATACAGAAAAGCACGTTTCTCATAAGGATGGTTTTCAAAAGTTTTCAAACGGGTATGTAGTTTTTTGAATTCTCCTTTTAATTGATGCGGGAAAATTGATCCTAATTTTTTTAAGAATTTAATCATTTCTCGTTGAACCTCGTGTAAGTCATTCATCTTAATTAGAAATTTGTAGGTGCTTTTTAATTGTACTTCTAGATGGTAATCCATACCGCATTCATAATGGGCAACCAAACTCAAAACCCGAGCAAAACACATCAAATCTTCTCGCATGGACAGATTTTTATTATCGATAATTTTCTTCAAATATTCGATGCATTTTCTATTGTCACCAGCTCCAAAATAAAGACTTGCAATTTTGTAATAAAACACCATTACGTGGTGCTCATCTATTCTGTCTTCATTGATTTTCAAGTTTTTTAGCACTTCATCAACTAAGTATTTCCCACCCTCAAAATCGCCTTCTAAAAAGTGCAAATTGAATTTACTGTTATAATAACATAAGAAATATAAGGATGTGGTATTGTCATTTTTGGGAAATTCTTCCTTTGAAATCGTTTGTTCCAATTGTAGTAATACGTCTTTAGAATACGATTTGTGTTTTATTAGATACAAACATTCCAATAAATAGCTGTTTCCTTTGATGTACCAAACGGGGTTTAGATAAATCATTTGTGGATTATCATTGAATAAATTAACCCATTTGCTGGCATATTTATAACAAGAAAGAAAATCCTGAATCAAAAAACTATGCCATAAATGCGCCTTGTAAAGCCATAACTTTTCTCGGAATCCAAGTTCTTCAATTTGATATTCGGGCATTCTATTATTGAAATAATCCGTTATTTCTTGCATTTCCGGATCGCTTTTGGCATAACCTGATTTAAGCATAATGCTATACAATTGCAGGGAAATATTGGAAAGCTTACTCGCAATTACATTTTGCTGGCTCAATTCCTTGGCTTGAATTGAAAGTTCATCGGCCCGGTCTTCAATACTTCGGGTGATATATTGCGACTCAATAATTTTTTCTAATTCAACAATTTCAAAGGCAATGTTTTTTTCTTCGTGTTCTAATGCAATTAATTTGGTTTTATCTAAAATTTTCAAACTTTGTTTGTATAATCCTTTATGATATAAAATGGTAGCAAAATCTAATTGTTCTCTAATTTGAATTCGAATGTTTTGATTAACAGGATTAAGCCTTAAACTTACCAAAATCTGTTTGTACAAATGTGCTTTTAAATTCGATAATTGCAGTTTTGTAACAATCTTACTTTTCAAAATTTCCTCTTCATTATATTCATTCATTTTATCTAAAAGATTGAAAAGCAATAAAAATTTAGCATCTACATTTACACCTAATCGGTTTACATAGAGTTTAAATTGCCTTTTTTCTGATTTTGAAAGAGAAGAAATAAGCACAAATAAATTATCTTTTGAAGCGTTTGCCATCGTAAAAAAAGTAATTTTAATTATTTGATAATTAGGTAGTTAATGATTTAATTTTTTTGTTTAATACTGTAGATGAATGCAAAAAAATACATTAAGAAACAATCACAATATATACATTCGTAATGAGATAATAAAATTAAGTTTAAAATCTATATGGATAATCAAAAAGTACAAATATTTGACACCACTTTGCGTGACGGAGAACAGGTTCCTGGATGCAGACTAAATACAGAGCAAAAGCTGGTCATAGCAAAGCGTTTGGACGAATTGGGTGTTGATGTAATTGAGGCAGGTTTTCCAGTTTCAAGTCCAGGAGATTTTAATTCTGTTTTAGCAATTTCTAAAATTGTAAAAAATGCTACCGTTTGTGCCTTAACAAGAGCTGTAAAAAACGATATTGAAGTGGCTGCTCAAGCACTAAAATTTGCATTAAAACCTAGAATTCATACTGGAATTGGAACTTCTGATTCTCATATAAAATATAAATTTAACGCTTCAAGAAACGAAATAATTGATCGTGCTGCAGAAGCGGTTGCCTATGCCAAAACCTTTGTTGATGATGTTGAATTTTATGCTGAAGATGCTGGAAGAACCGATAATGAATTCCTTGCATTAGTTTGTAGCGAAGCAATCAAAGCAGGAGCTACAGTATTAAATATCCCAGACACAACGGGCTATTGTCTTCCTGAAGAATACGGTGCGAAAATTAAATATCTAAAAGAAAATGTAATTGGAATTGAAAAAGCAACCCTTTCTTGTCACTGTCACAATGATTTAGGAATGGCTACTGCTAATTCTATAGCTGGTGTTATAAATGGTGCGCGTCAAATAGAATGTACCATTAATGGAATAGGGGAAAGAGCAGGAAATACGGCTTTGGAAGAAGTAGTTATGATTTTGCGACAACATCCTGATTTAGGTCTGGATACCAATATCAACGCCAAATTATTATATGATACTAGCCGAATGGTTTCTGAAAGCATGGGTATGTTCGTTCAGCCTAACAAAGCAATTGTGGGTGCCAATGCCTTTGCGCACAGTTCAGGAATTCACCAAGACGGAATGATAAAAAACAGTTCTACGTATGAAATTATGGACCCAAGAGATGTTGGTGTTACAGAATCTGCTATAATTTTAACAGCAAGAAGCGGAAGAGCAGCTTTGGCATACCGCGCTAAAAAAATCGGTTACGAATTGACAAAATTGCAATTGGACATTGTCTATAATGAGTTTTTGAAATTTGCCGACAGAAAAAAAGAAGTAATTGATGGCGATGTGCATCAAATAATAAAAATAAGTAATATTGGAATTTTTGTATAAGCATGGATAAAAAAACACTATTCGATAAAGTTTGGGACAGTCACGTGGTTACAAATGTGCCCCACGGACCTCAGGTTTTATATATAGACAAACATTTAATTCACGAAGTTACGAGTCCACAGGCTTTCGCAGAATTGGAAGAGCGAAACATTCCTGTTTTTAGACCCAATCAAATTGTGGCTACAGCCGATCATAATGTAGCTACCATAAACCAACATTTGCCTATTGTAGATGATTTAGCACGAAATCAGATTGAAATGCTGACTAAAAACTGTGCTAAAAACGGAGTAGAATTATACGGATTAGGTCATGAATATCAAGGAATTGTTCACGTAATTGCTCCCGAATTAGGAATTACACAACCCGGAATGACCATTGTTTGCGGTGATAGCCACACTTCCACACACGGTGCTTTTGGAACAATTGCTTTTGGAATCGGCACAAGTCAAGTAGCACAAGTATTTGCAAGTCAGTGTTTGTTGCTTGAAAAACCTAAAAGTTTACGTGTCAATGTAAATGGAAAATTAGCAAAAGGGGTTCTCGCTAAAGATGTTATTTTATATATAATTTCAAAGATCGGAACCAATTCTGGTACGGGTTATTTCTGTGAATATGCAGGAAATGTATTCGAAGATATGAGCATGGAAGGACGAATGACTGTTTGTAATATGAGTATTGAAATGGGTGCTCGTGGAGGAATGATTGCCCCTGACGAAACTACTTATGAATATGTAAAAGGAAAAAAATTCGCTCCTCAAGGTGCTGAATTAGAATCGAAAATTGCCTTTTGGAAAACACTTCCTACCGATGAAGGGGCAGTTTTTGATAAAGAATATGATTTTGATGCAGCCGATATCGCTCCAATGTTAACCTATGGAACAAATCCTGGAATGGGAATAAAAATCAATGGAACTATTCCTGTTTTAAACGATGTTTCTTTTTATAAATCATTAGAATATATGGGTTTTGAACAAGGAGAACAGTTGTTGAACAAACCAATAAATTACGTTTTTATAGGAAGTTGTACCAATTCCAGAATCGAAGATTTTAGAGTGGTTGCCAATTATATAAATGGAAAACAGAAAGCAAAGAATGTAGTTGCATTAATCGTTCCTGGTTCACAACAAGTGGCCAAGCAAATCCATGCCGAAGGGCTAACATCTATATTTGAAGCAGCAGGTTTTGAAATTCGGCAACCAGGTTGTTCTGCTTGTTTGGCAATGAATGACGACAAAGTTCCTGCGGGAGAATATTGCGTTTCTACGTCCAATAGAAATTTTGAAGGACGACAAGGACAAGGTTCAAGAACGCTTTTGGCAAGTCCGCTTGTGGCTGCAGCAACGGCAATTGAAGGAAAGATTATTGATATTACATTACACTTAAATTAATATGGAAAAGTTTATAAAATTAGTAACAACTGCGGTTCCATTGCCAATTGAAAACATAGATACCGATCAAATTATTCCAGCAAGATTCTTGAAAGTGACAGATAAAATTGGTTTTGGAAACAACTTATTTAGAGATTGGAGATTTGACGATAAAGATGAAATTATAACTTCATTTGCATTAAATGACAAAAAATATTCTGGAAGTATTTTAGTTGCTGGTGATAATTTTGGTTGTGGAAGTAGCCGTGAACACGCTGCTTGGGCACTGACAGATTATGGATTTAAAGTAATTGTATCGAGTTATTTTGCAGACATTTTCAAAGGGAATGCTCTGAATAATGGGTTGTTACCAATTTTGGTTTCGCCAGAATTTTTGAAAGAAATTACAACTATAATTCAAGAAAATCCAAGTACGAATTTATGTGTCAATTTAGAAGAGCAAACCATTGCAGTTGAAAATTCTGTTTTGATTGCTGATTTTGAAATTGACTCCTATAAGAAAATTTGTATGATAAATGGATTTGACGATATTGATTTTTTAATCAATAATAAAGATAAAATAGAAGCCTTTGAAAAAGGGAAAATAACAGAATTACAAGCATAAAATTGAGATAGTATGAAATTGAAAATCGCATTATTAACAGGAGACGGAATTGGCCCAGAAGTTACAAATCAAGCCGTAAAAGTACTGAAAGCTATAGGAAAAAGATTTGGTCACACATTTGATTTTGAGGAAGCTTTGGTTGGCGCAATCGCAATTGATGAAACGGGAAACCCTTTGCCAGACGAAACAATTGCAATTTGTGAAAGTTCAGATGCTGTTTTGTTTGGTGCCATTGGTGATCCAAAATACGATAACAATCCGGATGCAAAAGTGCGTCCTGAACAAGGATTACTCAAATTGAGAAAAGTGTTGGGTTTATATGCGAATATTCGCCCAATAAAAGCATACGAAACATTAATTGACAAATCGCCTTTGAAACGCTACATTATCGAAGGAACAGACATGGTTATTTACCGTGAACTGACAGGTGGAATTTATTTTGGCGAGAAAAAATTAAGTGATGACGGAACTGTAGCGTCTGATTTATGTGAATATTCTCAAATGGAAATTGAACGAATTGCACATTTGGCTTTTAAATCGGCATTGACAAGAAGAAAAAAAGTGACGCTTGTTGACAAAGCAAATGTTCTTGAAACTTCAAGATTATGGCGTCGAGTAGTTACAAATATTGCTACCGAATATCCAGAAGTGGCACTTGATTTTCTATTTGTAGATAACGCAGCAATGCAAATGATTTTAAACCCAAAACAATTTGATGTTATTCTAACAGAAAATTTATTTGGAGATATTATCTCGGATGAAGGAAGTGTAATTGGAGGTTCGATAGGCTTGTTGGCTTCGGCATCTATAGGCGATAAATGCGCTATGTTTGAACCAATTCACGGTTCGTATCCAAAAGCAACAGGAAAAGATATTGCCAATCCAATCGCTGCAATATTGAGCGCATCCATGTTATTAGATCATTTTGGACTTTTTGGTGAGTCGGAAAGCATTAAAAAAGCGGTCGAAAAAGCATTAGAATTCAATATTGTAACTCCTGATTTGAATGCCATTAGAAATTATGGAACCAATTATGTAGGAGATGCAATTGCAAGCACTATAATAAATAGCGAAGAATCAACCGGTTATATCAATCACGAAAATATAAATTTGGGGAAATCCATATTTTTTTAAAGATAGTTTTTTAGTTAGTTTTATTTTTTAGGGGAAAGGAGTCTTGAGTAATCAAGGCTCTTTTTTTGGCCGATATTTTAAAATATTAGTTACCAACTGCCGCCAGATCCTCCACCAGAGAATCCTCCGCCACCAAAGCCACCACCAAATCCACCGCCGCCTGATGAACCGCCGCCAAAACCTCCAGATCCACGGCCTCCGCCACCCAAGCTACTCAAAATTAAGATGTCCATAAAACTTGGACCTCCGCCAGAGCTGCCAGAGCTGCCACCGTTATTTTTACTTCGAGAAATTAAGGCCAATATAAATACTACAATCAATATAATTACAAATGGCGAAATGCCATCTTTCTTATTTATTTTTCGTTTTCCTTTGTATTTTCCTTTTAAAACATCAATTATTGCAGTTGTTCCTTTATCTAAGCCATTATAATAACTTCCCGCTTTAAATTCGGGCACAATAATATTTCTAGTTATTTCTCCTCCAATTCCTGCAGTTAATTTCTCTTCAACTCCAAAACCTGCAGAAATCCATATTTTCTTTTCAGCTTTGGCCAATAGAATAAGAATCCCATTATCATCTTTTGCAGTTCCTCCAATTCCCCATGTTTGACCCCATTTTGGAGTCAAAATCCCTATGTCTTCCCCTTTCAAACTCTCAATGGTAATAACCACAATTTGTGTAGTGGTAGAATCGGAATAACGGACTAGTTTTTCTTCTAATTGCGCTTTTTCAGTTGCGCTCAAAACATTGGCATAATCGTATACAGAAGTCTGCTCTTTCGGAATTTCTGGAATTTCAAATTGTGCAAAACCTATTTGTGTAAACATCAAACAGGCGAACAAAATTAAAAAGGAATAGTTTACGTTTAATTTCATTATCCTTTTGATATTTCGTTAGACAATTCATCGGTATCCTCTTCTTGCCAAGGAAAATAGGTTTTTAATTGCATTCCCGCTTTCTGAATTCCATCAATTAGGCCTTCTTTGAAATTTCCATTTTTAAAATGAAATTGCATCGCTTCCTTTGTAGAGTCCCAAAAATCAGTTGGAACTAAATCATTAATTCCTTTGTCTCCACAAATTGCAAACGCTTTATCGGCAACAGCCAAATAAATCAAAACTCCATTTTTAAGCTCTGTTTCGTGCATTTTTAATTCCACAAAAACGATTAATGCACGATCATAAGCAGCAATTGAACTCGTATTTTCAATGTGTACTCTAATCTCGCCAGAAGTTTCTTTTTCTGCCATAGTAATAGCAGCAATAATTTCTTGTTCTTCTTCACGGGTTAAAAAAACTTCTTTTGACATAGATATATTTATTATATTTCTTTACAAAGCCCATCCTTTGGGGGGTTGGGGAGGATTAGAATTTTACTTCAACTGGTTTTTCAGCACCAACAGCAGCCTCGAAATAAGGTTTTTCTTTCAAACCGTACATTCCAGCTAAAATATTTCTTGGGAAAGTATTGATGTTGTTGTTGTAAGGTTTAACCGATTCGTTAAAACGAGTTCTAGCTGTTAAAATTTGATTTTCTGTACTCGCCAATTCATCTTGTAATTTCAAGAAATTCCCATTGGCTTTCAAAACAGGGTATTGTTCAACAGAAACTAATAATTTCGATAATGAAGAGCTTACACCACTTTGAGCAGAGTTAAACGCTTTTAATTGTTCAGGCGTAACATTTTTAGGATCAATAGTTACCCCTGTAGCTTTTGCTCTAGCCTCAATAACCGCTGTCAATGTGCTTTTTTCAAAATCAGCAGCACCTTTAACCGTATTTACTAAGTTACCAATTAAGTCATTTCTTCTTTGGTAAGAAGTTTGAACGTTACCCCAGCTTTCTTTTATATCTTGCTCATAACGAACAGCATTATTATAAATTCCTGAAGCCCAGCTATACATTCCAATTACAATTACAGCTACAATAATCCAAGGTAAAAATTTTTTAATCATTTCCATTTTTTTAATTTTAAGTTTTTTGTTTATCTTTTATAATTCTGATTTTATTGCGTTCAGCTGCATTTTTATGCCTTCTAATTTGCTGATAATTTCATATTTATCTAACGTTTTCTTCTGGCCTTCTTTTAAATGTATTTTGGCTCCTTCCAATGTAAATCCGCGTTCTTTTACCAAATGAAATATCAATTTCAAATTAGTAACGTCTTCTGGCGTAAACATTCTATTGCCTTTTGCGTTTTTCTTTGGTTTTAAAATGTCAAATTCCTTATCCCAAAAACGAATTAATGATGCATTTACATCAAATGCTTTGGCCAATTCGCCAATGCTGTAGTACCTTTTGTCCGCTGATAACTCTATATGCATTAGTCTAAAGATTGATTTTCTTGATTAGCAATTTTTGAAATAGCCACATATTCTGCCGCTGAAATATTTCCATAATAAAAATTCAAAGGATTTACAACATCACCATTTTTATGAACTTCATAATGCAAGTGTGGTGCTTCCGATCGCCCTGTGCTTCCTACGTATCCTATAATTTCTCCGCGTTTCACATATTGTCCAACGCGTGATTTATATCTACTTAAATGTGCATACAAAGTTTCATAACCAAAACCATGCCGAATTACAATGTGATTTCCAAATCCTGAAGCGGTATTGTCAGCTCTAGAAACTATCCCATCGCCAGAAGCAAAAACAGGAGTCCCTATTTTAGCAGTAAAATCCATGCCTTCATGAAATTTTCTGGCTTTTGTAAATGGATCACTACGATAACCAAAACCCGAAGCCATTCGTTTTAAATTCTCATTCCGAACGGGCTGAATCGCAGGAATTGCAGCCAATAATTTCTCTTTACTTTTTGCCAATTTCAAAATTTCATCTAATGATTTCGACTGAATAACTAACTCCTTCGCCAAAATATCAACTCGTTTTGTGGTGTTTATTACCAAATCTGAATTGTTGTATCCCTCTAAATCTTTGTACCTATTTTCTATCCCAAAAACTGCCTTTCTGTCTTCTTCAGAAATAGGCGATGAGTTAAAATAAGCACGATACAAATTATTATCGCGGTCTTCAATAGCATTCATAACCTCATCAACCTGATCCAATTTCCGATTTAAAATAGCATATTGAATCCTTAAATTGTCAATTTCTCTAGCTTGAAGCTTATCTTTCGGCGTTTCAAAAAAAGGGATATTTAATAAAACTAAAAATGACAAAAATCCAAATAAGGACGAAGCAAGTAAAAACAGCATAAAATAAGCAAAACTCCTTCTTTTTAAAGGAGTAATAATTTTATATGCTAAGCTTTCTGTATCGTAATAATATTTTACCTTCGCCATGTTTTAAAAATATGCTATTTTTGTACTTTGTAAAAATAGGTTTTATAAATTTACAAAGCGTTGGAAAAACAAATTTAATAAATGTTTTAGTAGTCTGCCGCTTTTTTTAACACTATTTTATATGCCTATTCCAGCTTTGCGCTACAATTTCTCGGATTAAAAACTTTTTATAAAAGCCAGCAGGAGCTCCCTTTGGTCGCTCTGCCAGCTTAATAAAAAACACTTTTCAATTCCTCGAAGCTTTCCGCTACAATCTGGTGCAAAGAAGTTTATTTGTTGATTTGGAAATACGTTAATTCGAAAACCAAATATTCAAATAACTAAATAACCGAATAAACAATAAAAATGAAATCACAAGACGTAAGAAAGCAATTTCTAAACTTTTTCGAAGGCAAAGGACACTTAATAGTTCCATCGGCACCAATCGTTCTTAAGGATGATCCAACCCTGATGTTTAACAACTCAGGAATGGCTCAATTCAAAGAATATTTTTTGGGTAATGGAACACCAAAAAGTGTCCGAATTGCCGACACTCAAAAATGTCTTCGTGTTTCAGGAAAACATAATGATTTAGAAGAAGTAGGAATTGATACCTACCACCATACCATGTTTGAAATGCTTGGAAACTGGTCTTTTGGTGATTATTTCAAAAAAGAAGCCATCAATTGGGCTTGGGAATTATTAACAGAAGTCTATAAAATACCAAAAGACATTCTTTACGTTTCTGTTTTCGAAGGAAATCCCGATGAAAATGTTCCATTCGATCAAGAGGCCTATGATATTTGGAAAACCTTAATTTCCGAAGACCGAATTCTACTTGGAAACAAAAAAGATAATTTTTGGGAAATGGGCGAGCAAGGTCCTTGTGGTCCGTGTTCAGAAATTCACGTTGATATTCGTTCTGCCGAAGAAAAAGCAAAAATTTTAGGAAAAGATTTAGTCAATAATGACCATCCTCATGTGGTGGAAATTTGGAATAACGTATTTATGGAATTCAACCGCAAGGCTGACGGCTCTCTTGAAAAATTACCAACGCAACACGTGGACACCGGAATGGGTTTCGAGCGTTTGTGTATGGTTTTGCAAGGAGTTCAATCCAATTATGATACCGATGTTTTCTCACCAATTATTCAACATATTGAGAAAATGACAGTTACAAAATATACCATTAAAGCCAAAGACGAAGACGAAGAAAAAATCAATATCGCCATTCGTGTTATTGCCGATCACCTTCGTGCCGTTGCCTTTGCAATCGCCGACGGACAATTGCCATCAAATACAGGAGCAGGATATGTAATCCGGAGAATTTTGCGTCGTGCAATTCGTTACGGATTTACATTTTTGAATACCAAAGAAGCGTTTATTTACCAATTAGTTGAAACATTGAGCAGTCAAATGGGAAGTTCATTTCCAGAAATTATCGCTCAGAAAAACTTGGTTATGAACGTAATTCGGGAAGAAGAAAATTCTTTCCTTAGAACATTAGATCAAGGATTACAATTGCTAGAAAATGTAATTTCTGCAACAAATGGAAAAACAGTTTCGGGTCAAAAAGCATTCGAATTATATGATACTTTTGGTTTTCCAGTCGATTTAACGGCATTAATTTTAAGAGAACGAGGATACGAATTAGATGAAGCTGGTTTTGAAAAAGCAATGCTTGAACAAAAAACGCGCTCTCGTTCTGCATCAGAAGTTTCAAAGGAAGATTGGACTTTATTGGCAAAAGGAAATACCGAAACATTTGTAGGGTACGACCAAACAGAAAATGAAGTAAAAATCACTCGGTTTCGCAAAATTGACAGTAAAAAAGACGGTGTTTTATTCCAAATAGTTTTAAATAACACGCCTTTTTATCCAGAAGGTGGTGGACAAGTTGGTGATAAAGGAACTTTGGTTTGCTCCGCTAGTTCCCTATCGCTCGGGTCTGCAAATGAAACTATAGAAATCATTGATACCAAAAAAGAAAACAATTTGATTATACATTTGACTAAAAAGTTGCCAGAAAATATAAATACAAGTTTTGTTGCCAAAGTAAATCAAGATTTAAGAAGCTTATCGTCAAGAAATCACTCTGCAACGCATTTGATGCACCAAGCGTTGCGAAGCATTTTGGGAACGCACGTGGAGCAAAAAGGATCTTTGGTAAATCCCAACTATTTGCGTTTTGACTTTTCGCATTTTTCAAAAATGACGGAAACCGAATTGCAACAAGTAGAAGATTTTGTAAATGCAAGAATTCAAGAGCAATTACCTTTAATAGAACGCAGAAATATTCCTTTTGCGCAAGCCATTTCAGAAGGAGCAATGGCGCTTTTTGGAGAAAAATATGGGGATGAAGTACGTGCAATAAAATTTGGCGAAAGCATGGAATTGTGCGGAGGAATCCACGTAAAAAATACAGCTGAAATTTGGCATTTCAAAATTGTTTCTGAAGGAGCAGTCGCGGCGGGAATTCGTCGCATCGAAGCCATAACAAGTGATGCTGTAAAAGCACATTTTGCATCGTATGAAAATACGTTGGATGAAGTTAAAGAAGCGTTGAAAAACCCACAAGATATTTTGAAAGCAGTACAATCTTTGCAAGACGATAACGCAAAACTTTCGAAACAAATTGAGGCTTTTGTAAAAGAGAAAGTCAAATTTATGAAAGCTGTTTTAACAGCTGAAATCCAACAAATAAACGGAATCCGATTTCTTGCAAAACTAGTAGATTTAGATCCAAATGGGGTTAAAGATCTGGCTTACGAATTAGGAACTTTAGGAACAAATGTTTTTGTAGTTTTGGCTACGGCCGAAGAAGGAAAACCAACAATTAGCTGTTATATATCGAAAGAATTAGTTGCTGAAAAAGCCTTGAACGCTGGAAATGTAGTTCGGGAATTAGGGAAATTTATACAAGGTGCTGGGGGTGGGCAACCTTTCTTTGCAACCGCTGGAGGAAAAAATACCGCTGGAATCCAAGAAGCTTTAAACAAAGCAATTGACTTTGTGAAATAGCAATATTGAAATCATATAAAATAGCAAAACCTTTCAAATTTTATTTTTGAAAGGGTTTTTATGTTTATTGAAGTTTACTAAAAACTAGTTCGCTTTAGCAACTTCTTTTTGTGCTTTTTGAACATCTTTGAAAGTTTTGTATTTCTCTGCTCCTAATAGTTCTTTTAGTTTTCCATTTGAAACATTGTAAAATTCCTTATTCTTTGCTTTTCTGTCTTCATCTGAAAGTGATACATCTGCTTTTAAAGTTTTTCCGAAAGCAGCATTTTCATCCATGATTACTCTAACTTTTTGTTGGTCTTCATCGGTAACTCCAGCTGTTTTAAAAGCTTCTAATAAATCTGTTTCTTTTTTAGCTTTTGCTGCAGCTTTATCTTCTTTTGACGTTGTTTTTTCTTGTGGAGCTTTAACTGCCTCTTTTTCTTGCGCTTGAACTCCTGTAAAAGCAAAGCCAATTGCGATAATTGTAGTTAATAAGTGTTTCATTTTTGTTAGTTGGGTTTTTTATTTATACTCTTTTAATAAATTAAGTCACAAATATAATTAAAATTGTAATGGAATAGTGCAAAATATTTTTTTAATACTTTTTTAGATTTCACTCAAAAATCCAATTTAATTCAAGTTTAAAGCAAGTAAATTTGTAATATTGCTACTCTATAAAGTAAGTCAGTTTCGTTTAAATAAAATCGGTTATTTCATTACTTCATATTTATGAACTTTAGAACCAAAATACCCATTTCAAAATTTAATTCTCCAATTGATTATTCATCAAAGATTGTGTCTTTGGGTTCTTGTTTTGCAGTGAATATGTCAGAAAAATTAGATTATTTTAAGTTTCAAAACTCTTGCAATCCATTTGGCATTCTATTTCATCCATTGGCAATAGAGAAAATCATTTCTAAAGTAATAAATAAAACGTTTTTCACTGAAGAAGATGTTTTTTTTTATAATGAACGTTGGCATTGTTTTGATGTTCATTCGGATTTAAGTAATGCTAATAAGGACGAATTTTTACAGACATTAAATGAATTAGTTAAAACTACAAACAAAGAAATAGTAGAAGCTACTCATGTCATAATTACTTATGGCACTTCATGGGTTTATCGAAGTAAACAAACTGAAAAAGTAGTAGCTAACTGCTATAAATTACCGCAAAATCAATTTAACAAGGAAATTTTATCAGTAGCGACTATCGAAAAGTGTATTCAAAACACAATTGATTTAATTGAAAAAGTAAATCCAAAGTGTATAATAATTTTCACAGTTTCGCCTGTCCGCCACATTAAAGATGGTTTTGAAAAAAATCAACGAAGTAAATCAAATCTAATTTCCGCTTTGCATTCGATTTTTGACATTCGAGATACGACAAAAAGATATTTTCCTTCATACGAAATTATGATGGACGAACTCCGGGATTATCGTTTTTATTCTGAAGACATGTTGCATCCAACAAAAGTCGCAATAGATTATATTTGGGAGTATTTTTCAGAATCTGCAATTTCAGACAAAGCGTTTTCAACAATGCAAGAAGTTGAAACAATTCAAAAAGGATTGTTACACAACCCTTTTAATCACAATTCTGAAAGTCATTTGAATTTTTTGAATCAATTAGAACTAAAAATAAGCAAACTTAAAAGTAAGTTTACTTTTATGAAATTTTAGCTCCAATATAATTAACGGATTGTTTTTCAAACCTTTAATATGTCCACCTTTTAATTCTCTAGGACTTCTAAAATAAATTATAGCACCTACTTTTGCTATGAACTGTTATTACTTTATGTTTTGTTTTCAAGACATAAAAATCAAATAATCCCATATTTTATATATTTAAAACACAAAGGAAATGTCCAAAAATGAATAAATTTATAATAAAAGTTACTTTACTTTGAAATAAATTCTACATTTGATGTAAACATTTATAATTCAATAATTTGTCGGATTTATTTCTAAACAAAAGCGCATATTAATTAGTACAAATGACAACACCACACATAAAGCAAGAATTAAATAACGGAATTGCAACCATTTCATTTTATCATCCAAATCACAATTCATTACCCTCAGATTTACTGATCGAATTAAAACAAACGATTGAAAATGCTGGAAAAAATGAAGATATAAGGGTTATAATATTAAAAAGTGCAGGCGATAAAACTTTTTGTGCTGGAGCAAGTTTCCAAGAATTATGCGCCATAAATGATGAAGAAATAGGTGCGTTATTTTTCTCCGGTTTTGCAAATGTTATCAATGCCATTAGAAAATGCTCGAAAATAGTAATTGGAAGTATACAAGGTAAAGCGGTTGGAGGAGGTGTTGGCATCGCTGCAGCCACTGATTATTGTTTGGCGTCTAAATTTGCTTCAATAAAATTAAGTGAATTAACTATTGGAATTGGTCCTTTTGTAGTTGCACCTGCGTTAGAAAGAAAAATCGGCTTGGCAGCATTTTCGCAATTAACATTAGACGCAACTTCTTTCTATAGTGCTGAGTGGGCTCATAATAAAGGATTATTTTCATCTGTTCATGAAAATAATGAAGAACTTGATAAAGCAGTTCTCACCTTAGCGCAAAACCTCGCTAACTACAATCCTGAAGCATTAACCGCTCTAAAACAAATACTTTGGAAAGACACTGAAAATTGGGATGAACTTCTTCGCGAACGCGCAGCTATCAGTGGTAAATTAGTTTTATCTGCTTTTACAAAAGAGTCCTTAAAGCGATTTAAAAAATAATTTTATTAAATTAATATTTCCAACCCATTTTCAATTAAATGGCGTACTTCAGGTCTTTTTATTTTTAAGTTTTCAAGATAATTTAGGACAATTTCTAAGAAAGAAATCGCTTTTTCATTGTGTAAAATCTCAGCAATTTCAAGAGGTAAAAGCCAATCGTTAGAATGTTTATGGCTTACAATTTCAAATATCCCAAATGCTTTTTCTACATCAATTTTTCCTTCTCGCATCGAACGAATTTCTTTATAAAAAGATTCTAATTCTGATCTTTCAGGCGTTATTATAGATTTAATAGTCTTACTGTTTGGTATGTGTGTAATCAAATCAAAACTTTGGCAATCAGCGGGACCAGAAAAGGCCGAAACTAGTTTTTTCCCAACAGCCATATTGTAGCGTCCCCATTCGGGTCTAAAAAGAATTAAATCATTATGAGATACCGTACAATTTTCAAAACTTATTATTATAATTGCCCCTTGAAGATTTCGGGAGCCTGTAATAATTTTACCTGAAACCGCAATATCTCCCTCAAATTCAAGAGTAACATTTTCCCCTTCATAAATTCCATAAGCATTCAAGTCTTTTGGACTCATATCTTCAATAGCGAGATTTATTCCTTTTAATTTCCCAATCGGACTTCCAAAACCCTCTAAATGCTGGTTGGTCCCATGTCCAACTAATTCTTTTTCTCTATTAGCCAAAGCCGTTTTTCCTTGCGTTTGTATGTAAACTGGTTTTCCGTCATATTCAATTACATTCGAAAATACTCCCGAAATTTGAAGTCCCGTACTCAGTTCAATGGTGCCAATCGCTTTCGAGTGAATCAGTTTTTTTATTCCCGATAAACCGCCTATTCGTAAAGCCATTTTATTTGCAAATTCCTCTAAAATATAACTTAAATAAGCAAAATCTGGA
Organism: Flavobacteriaceae bacterium; assembly: GCA_009693635.1. GTDB lineage: Bacteria > Bacteroidota > Bacteroidia > Flavobacteriales > Flavobacteriaceae > Flavobacterium. The sequence continues at coordinate 21,188 of SHWW01000009.1, read as the reverse complement.
GTTACATATAGTTGAGGTTGCGGTTTTGTGATGTCAAAACTTTGGTTTGCAGCAGAAATATCATATGGAATTTTCTTCACTTTGTTGGTCATGCACCAAGCGCTTTCTCCAATAGACGACAATAAACCTGCGCCATAAATTTCAGGATTTTCAATGGTTCCAATCAAACCATATTCCACAGTCCACCAATGTAAATTTCTAATTTGTGCCATTTCCGACATTTCTCCTGTGTTATTTTGAAGGTCATTTACGCTTTTTTCAGCGCCATCAATAACGGATTGTGGCGTATTTTCAGCTTCTTTTACAATTGAAAGCAAACGAATGGCTTCATACATTTCATAATCAAATGCCGATGAAATCGCTTTGCAGCCTATTTCACCAAATCGACGCAAGTATTCGGCATATTCTGGATTGGCAATAATTGGTGCGTGACCAGCGCCTTCATGAATAATATCTGGGGCTGGAGTATATTCAATATGTTCCAATTGACGAATGTCAGAGGCAATTACAAGCACATTATACGCTTGAAATTCCATAAAAGCATTGGGAGGAATAAATCCGTCAACGGCAACTGCAGCCCATCCAATTTCCTTCAAAATCCGATTCATTCCATACATATTTGGAATATTATCAATTTCAAGACCCGTTTTTTTCAAGCCATTTAAATACGATTCATGAGCAACTTTCGACAAATAACGTACGTTTTTACGCATCACATAGCGCCAAACTGCCTGATTTATAGGAGTGTAATCAGAATATTCTTGAGGTTTTATAAACTGTTTTAAATGCGCCGGAAGTCTCTCTATTAAAGGATTGCTTTCAAATATTGCTTTCATAATTAAACCGTATAGGTTACTGTAAAAGTACTATTTTTTTAAGCTAAATTCCAATTAAAATTATGGATTTCTTAGTTTTAAACGTATTTTTTTATATTATTAGTAGCTATTTCCAAGTCTTACATTGCAAGTCCTCACTTGAAAAAGTGCTTTTAATTTCCATTAGGGCTATTCGATTAGGAGTAATGAGTAATTTTTCTTTATCCAATTAATTGCGCAAATAATTCCTCTTTATCATTCAAATAATTGAATTGAAAACCTTTGCTTTTCATTCTCGTTTTGATAGCCAAAACATCAGTTCTATTTTTGAGTTCTAAACCTACGATTACAGGTCCCGATTCCCGACTATTTTTTTGCTTGAATTGGAAATAGGTAATATCATCTTCGGGTCCTAAAATGTCATTTACAAATTCTTTTAATGCACCCGGACGTTGAGGAAATTGTATTATAAAATAATGCATCAAGCCTTCGTAGAGTAAAGATCGCTCTTTAATTTCCGCAGTTCTTTCAATGTCATTATTACTTCCGCTGACAATACAAACCACAGTTTTACCTTTGATTTCATCTTTGTAAAAATCCAATGCGGAAATGCTCAATGCCCCCGCAGGCTCTACAACCATTGCTTCTTCATTGTACAATCGTAAAATTGTTGTACACACTTTTCCTTCAGGAACAAGGATTACATCGTCAATATTATGTTTGCAAATTTCAAAATTCAGCGAACCAACTTGCTTCACGGCAGCACCATCTACAAATTTATCGATGTTTTCCAATCGAGTATTGGTTCCGTCAGCCAGTGCAGTTTTCATTGATGGTGCTCCTTCAGGTTCAATACCAATTATTTTTGTATTCGGACTTAATTTTTTGAAAACGGTAGAAAGCCCAGAAATTAATCCTCCACCACCAACGGGAACAAAAACATAATCAATGGGAATTGTTGCAACATCTAATATTTCTAAAGCCACAGTTCCTTGTCCTGCAATTACTTTTATGTCATCAAAAGGTGGAATAAAAGGGCGGTTATTTTCAGTTGCATATTCAAATGCTTTTGCATAGGCATCGTCAAAAGTATCGCCAGTAAGTACAATCTCAACATACTCTTTTCCAAACAATTGAACTTGTTTTATTTTTTGTTTTGGAGTAGTTTTAGGCATGTAAATCTTGCCCTTAATTTTAAGTAAATGACAAGAATACGCTACACCTTGAGCATGATTTCCAGCACTTGCACAAACAATTTCTCGGGTTTTTTCAGCATCAGAAAGTGTACTTATTTTATTGTAAGCACCTCTAATTTTATAGGAACGCACTACTTGTAAATCTTCTCTTTTTAAAAGAACAGTTGCCTGAAATTCTTCAGATAGATTTCTGTTTTCAGCTAACGGAGTAGTTAATACCACTCCGTTTAACTGAATTTTAGCTTGCATTACTTCTTCAAATACATTCATATTTTTTTATCCAAAAGGAAGGTAAATTGGTTATTCAACAATTTTTTTCATTGCGGTCATTATTTCTCGAAGTTCTGCTCCACAAATTTCAATAGAATGATTGCGAATAGCTGCATTTACTTTAACCAGTTCAAAATTATCAACGCTACCATTTGCGGAAGTATTATAGTTTTTTCCGATTAAATTGGTCTCTACTTTGCTCATGAAATTAGCTAAAAGTGGTTTGCAAGCATGATCAAATAAATAACAACCGTATTCTGCAGTATCAGAAATTACTCGGTTCATTTCAAATAGTTTCTTACGCGCAATTGTATTTGCAATTAGTGGTGCTTCATGCAAAGATTCATAATAGGCAGATTCATTTTTTATTCCAGATAACGTCATCGTTTCATAAGCCAATTCAACTCCTGATTTTAAAAAAGCAACCAATAAAGTAGCATTGTCAAAATATTCTTGTTCACATATTTGTATTTCTCCAGCTGCCGTTTTTTCAAAATCTGTTTTGCCGGTTGCGGCTCTCCAAGTCAATAAATTTTTATCGCCTTCAGCCCAATCTTCCATCATGGTTTTAGAAAATTCTCCCGACAAAATATCGTCCATGTGCTTCACAAAAAGGGGACGCATAATGTCTTTCAATTCTTCGGACAATTGGTATGCTTCAATTTTAGCAGGATTGGATAAACGATCCATCATATTGGTAATTCCTCCAATTTTCAAGGCTTCGGTAATTGTCTCCCAACCGTATTGAACCAACTTGGATGCATACGAAGCTTCAATTCCTTTTTCTACCATTTTATTGAAACTTAGGATAGACCCCGTTTGTAATAATCCACATAGAATAGTTTGTTCGCCCATTAAATCTGATTTTACTTCTGCTACAAATGAAGAAAGTAATACTCCTGCTTTGTGACCGCCTGTTCCAACACAATAGGCTTTTGCAATTTGCAAACCGTCACCATTTGGATCATTATCAGAGTGAACGGCAATAAGCGTTGGTACTCCAAAACCACGTAAATATTCGGCACGAACTTCCGAAGCTGGAGATTTTGGTGCAATCATAACAACCGTAATGTCTTTACGAATTTGAATTCCTTCTTCAACAATATTAAAACCGTGAGAATAGGACAAACAAGCTCCTTTTTTCATCAATGGAATTATTTTGTTGATAACAGAAGTATGTTGTTTGTCTGGTGCCAAATTAGAAACTAAATCTGCTGAAGGGATTATTTCTTCAAAAGTTCCGACTTCAAAACCATTTGCAACAGCATTTTGATAAGAGGCGCGGTTGCTTTTAATAGCTTCTTTTCTCAAAGCGTAAGCTACTGTAAGGCCACTATCTCTGATATTTTGACCTTGAGCCAATCCTTGTGCGCCACAACCAATGATGGCAATCTTTTTTCCTTTTAGATAGTTTACACCTTCAGTAAATTCGCTACTTAACATTAAATCACATTTCCCTAATTCTTGAACTTTTAGTCGGTGAGGAAGTGAATTGAAATAATTTGACATTTTTATTTATTTTAGAATTAGTATTTAAATTATTTAATAAATTACATTTGAAAAATCATGCTCTTATGATTCAAAAATTCGTTGTTAATTGGTTTTTTAGTTGGATCATTTTTTTCCATATCCAAAACTTTTTTATGAACTCCTTCACTCGATTTTATAATGGCTATTCTGGAGCTTCGTACAAATTCTATTAAGCCATATTTTCCCAATTCTTCAAGTAAATTATTAATTTCTTCATCTTGTCCAGTTGCCTCAAAAACGGTATAATCTTCTCGAATTACTACTGCTTTTGCGCCATATTCACGAAGTAAACGCTCTACTTTTACTTCCTTCATGATGATAGAAGTTGGCACTTTATATAACGCCATTTGTTGCCAAACAATTTCTTCATTGGTATTAGAATAAACTTTGAAAACATCCACAATTTTCTCTAATTGCCGTACAATATTATTGACAACGGCTTCGGTTTCAATAATCACAATTGTGAATCTGTAGATTTTGTCAATTTCACTTGGTGAAGAATTCAAACTTTCTAAATTGATTTTTCTTCTCGAAAAAATAATCGCGATTTTGTTGAGTAAACCAACTTGATTTTCTGTGTAAACTGATAATGTATATTCTTTTCTCATTTTAATATTTTTTCAGATTTCCTTGTAAATTTGGTAATCTTAAATTTCTTCTTTGCTTAAAACAATTTCTGCAACTCCTTTTCCTTGTGGCACCATAGGAAACACATTATCTTCGTGAAGTACTGCTACCTCTAATAAAAACGAACTTGGATGGTCTAACATTTCTTTTAAACTGGTTTTTAATTCTTCCCTTTTTGAAATTTGCTTTCCATCAATTCCATAAGCATTGGCTACTTTTACAAAATTGGGACTTTGAATATCAGTGAATGAATATCTTTTTTCGTGGAATAATTCTTGCCATTGGCGAACCATTCCTAGAAAGCTATTATTTAAAATCAGAATTTTTATATTAGTTTTAAATTGCATAATTGTTCCTAATTCTTGGATGTTCATTTGCGCACCACCATCGCCCATAATAGCAACAACAAGTCTTTCGGGGGCGCCAAATTTAACTCCAATTGCAGCTGGAAGCGCAAATCCCATTGTGCCTAAGCCACCACTCGTGATATTACTGCGTGAAATATTTTGTTTTGTATAGCGACAAGCTACCATTTGGTGCTGCCCCACATCAGTAACAATTACCGCATTTCCATCGGTTAATTCATTTAAAATATTGATTACTTCCCCCATTGTCAATCCACCTTCAGTTGGATTAAGTTCTTTGGTAATTAAAGTTGAAGTTTCTTTTTCTTTTCTTATTTGAAATTCATTCATCCATTCAGGATGTGTTTTTGTATCTAATAATTCAGTTAATAGAGGCAACGTTTCCTTGCAATTTCCCCATATAGGAACTGTGGTTTGTACGTTTTTATCAATTTCAGCAGGGTCAATATCCAAATGAATAATTTGGGCTTGTTTCGCATATTTATCCAGACGCCCCGTAACTCGGTCGTCAAATCGCATTCCAACGGCTATTAAAACATCACATTCGTTAGTTAAAACATTTGGGCCATAATTTCCGTGCATTCCTAACATTCCAACCCCAAGTGGATGTTCCGTGGGTAAAGCACTCATTCCCATAATAGTCCAAGCAGATGGAAGTCCCGCTTTTTCAATGAAATTTGTAAATTCTTTTTCAGCATTTCCAAGTAAAACACCTTGTCCAAAAATTACAAATGGCTTTTTTGCATTGTTGATTATAGCGGCTGCTTTTTCGATATATTCCATTCGAACAATTGGTTCTGGACGGTAACTGCGGATGTGAATACAAGGTCTGTAACCAATATATTCAAACAATTGCAGTTGCGCATTTTTTGTAATGTCAATTAAAACTGGTCCTGGCCGACCCGTTTTTGCTATATAAAAAGCTTTTGCAAAAATTTCAGGTATTTCTGAAGCATCTGTAATTTGGTAATTCCATTTCGTAATAGGCATCGTAATATTAATGATGTCGGTTTCTTGAAAAGCATCAGTTCCTAATAAATGAGCAAAAACTTGCCCTGTGATGCAAACTAAAGGTGTTGAATCTATTTGTGCATCTGCTAATCCAGTAACCAAATTGGTTGCGCCAGGGCCACTTGTTGCAAATACTACTCCTGTTTTTCCACTTACTCTTGCATATCCTTGTGCTGCGTGAATGGCACCTTGTTCGTGTCTTACGAGAATGTGATTTAATTTTTCTTTAAAGTCGTAAAGCGCATCGTAAATGGGCATAATTGCCCCACCTGGATAACCAAATATTGTATCAACGGATTCGGATAATAAAGCATCTATTACTGCTAAACTTCCTGTCGTTGTTAATTTTTTAGGTTCTAAATTTTTTATTTTTGGTACAGTTGCTGTTTCAGAATTTGCCATTTTTTTATTTTTAAAAGGTAATTATTATTTTTAAGCTTCGTCGGTTACACATCCTTCCGAAGCGTCTTTTACCAATCGGGTATATTTATATAAAACACCATTGGTTACTTTTAAAGGTGGTGTGACAAATAATTTCCTTCTTTTTTCTAGTTCTTTATTAGATATTGCAAGGTGAATTATGTTATTTACAGCATCAATTTCAATGATATCAGTGTCTTTTACAAGTGCAATTGTTCCACCATCATAAGCTTCGGGAGTTATATGACCCACAACAAATCCGTGAGTTCCTCCACTGAATCTTCCGTCTGTAATAAGGGCAACACTTTTTCCTAATCCCGCTCCAATAATTGCAGAAGTTGGTTTTAGCATTTCAGGCATTCCTGGACCCCCTTTTGGGCCAACATATCGAATAACAATTACATCTCCAGCTTTAATTTTCTTATTTTCAATTCCTTGAATAAGTTCCTTTTCACCATCAAAAACTTTTGCAGGCCCTGTAAATTTTTCGCCTTCTTTTCCAGTTATTTTTGCAACAGAACCTTTGACTGCCAAATTCCCATATAATATTTGAAGATGTCCTGTTTTTTTAATTGGATTTTCAATTGGACGAATGATGTTTTGCTCCTTAAAATCGATATCAACAATATCTTTTAAGTTTTCTGCTAATGATTTTCCCGTTACTGTAATGCAATTTCCGTGAAGCATTCCTTTGCTTAAAAGATATTTTAACACCATCGGAACACCACCCTTTTCGTGAAGGTTCTGCATCAAATAATTACCTCCCGGTTTAAAATCGGCAATTAATGGCGTTTTATCACTAATTCTTTGGAAGTCATCTTGCGTGATTTTTACTCCTATGCTTTTTGCCATTGCAATAATATGCAGAACGGCATTTGTGCTTCCCCCAAGAGCAATTAAAGTGGTAATTGCATTTTCAAAAGCTTCGAAAGTCATAATGTTTTTAGGACAAATATTTTTTTCTAAAAGTAATTTTATATAATGTGCGGCCTTCTTGCATTCCTCAATTTTTTCATGACTCACTGCAGGATTTGAACTCGAGTAGGGAAGACTCATTCCAAGCGCTTCAATTGCAATTGCCATAGTGTTTGCAGTGTACATTCCACCACATGCACCTGCGCCAGGACAAGAATTTTTAATTATCCCTTTGAAATCTTCCTCAGATATTTTTCCTGCAATTTTTTCTCCCAAAGCTTCAAATGCGGAAACAATATTTAAATCTTTTCCCTGATATTTTCCCGGAGCAATCGTTCCTCCATAAACCATAATCGAAGGACGATTCAATCTTCCCATTGCAATTATGGAGCCAGGCATGTTTTTATCGCAACCTGGAATTGCAATCACACCATCATAATAATGGCCCGCAACGACACTTTCGATGCTATCGGCTATGATTTCTCGGCTCACTAATGAATACCGCATTCCATCAGTTCCATTAGTAATTCCATCGCTGATTCCAATTGTGTTAAAAATTAAACCCACCATTTCAGCCACATTTACTTCTGCTTTTACATAAGATGCAAGGTGATTTAAATGCATATTACACGTATTTCCGTCATAACCCATTGATGCAATTCCAATAAAAGGCTGTGCTAATTCTTTGTCAGTCAAGCCAATTCCGTACAACATTGCTTGAGCTGCAGGTTGTGTTGGGTCTTGCGTTATGGTTTTACTGTATTTATTTAATTCCATATTTCTATTAATCAATATTTATTATTTTATCCATAATGATTTTATTTTATCAACAAAATTAATTTTGTTTTGTATTCTAACTTTCTTATTTTTAGTTGCTTTACAGTGTTAAAATGTTTATTTAAGGATATAAATAATTGGCAATCATTTGTTTATAATTAATTTATTTACGATACTTAATACCACTCATTATTTCAAATTAGTCCAATAAATTTAACTTTATGAAATATACTAGAACAATTTGACTAGTAAATCATTGTAATTAAGATGTTCATTATTTTGTTTTGAAAATAAAAAAACCTCCCGTGTTGGGAGGTTTATAAATTTAATCGAAGTAGATCTTTTTTAATTTTTTTCAGGTGGAAATTGCGCTAATATTTTAGAAACAAATTCATTAATTCTTGCTTCTTTCTCACTTCGAACTTTTGTTAAGTAACCTTCGCCATCACCTTGCCAAAGAAGTTCTTTTTTATTAGCATCTATTAAATCGATATAAAGAGTTCCCTCTGTTGACGAAGTTACATGGGTTTGTCCTCCCCACAAATAAGGATTCCAACCAAATCCCCAACCAAATCCCCAACTAGTGTTAAATTGATTTACATTTATTTGCTCTCTTTCTTTGGTGAAAATATTGATTAATAAATCAGGAGTTTCGCTTTTTGTAAATCCTTTTTTTGACATTTCAACATCAATCGCTCTAAGGATTCTTTTTTTGTCTAAGTCGGAAATTTCTACTTTGTCAACCCCTCTTTTTTGGAAAGCATAGGTTTTATATTGACTAAAATCTACATTTTTGTCGTAATCTGAATTTACCCTAACAGAGCTACAAGAACTCAAAATTAGGAGCATAAATACCGGGATAATTTTAATTGCTTTCATGATTATTTGAATTTATAAATTTAATATTAATTGTTATTTCAACTATAATAAAGAATCGTCAACAAGATTTGGCAGGGTAACTTTCAATAATGGTTCTGATTCCATGGCTCGCTTAATTGCGAAAATTGCACCTTCATTTCGGGCCCAACTTCTTCTTGAAATTCCGTTGTTCACATCCCAGAAAAGCATTGATTGTATGCGTTTTGAAGCCTCTTTACTTCCATCAAGAACCATACCAAATCCACCGTTAATTACTTCGCCCCAACCCACTCCACCGCCATTGTGAATAGAAACCCAAGTTGCGCCACGAAAGCTGTCTCCAATCACATTTTGAATGGCCATATCGGCAGTAAATCGTGAGCCGTCATAGATATTTGAGGTTTCACGATAGGGAGAATCGGTGCCAGAAACATCATGATGATCTCGTCCTAAAATGACCGTTTCAATTTCCCCTTTTGCAATTGCTTGGTTGAATGCTTCTGCAATTTTCACGCGTCCTTCAGCATCTGCATATAAAATTCGTGCTTGGGAACCAACCACTAATTTATTCTCTTGCGCTCCTTTTATCCAATGAATATTATCAGCCATTTGCTGCTGAATTTCCAATGGAGAATGCTGCATCATTCCTTCTAAAACAGCACAAGCAATAGCATCTGTTTTTGCTAAATCTTCAGGTTTTCCTGAGGCACAAACCCATCTAAAAGGACCAAATCCATAGTCAAAACACATGGGCCCCATAATATCTTGCACATAACTAGAATATTTAAAATCAATTCCATTTTCCGCCATAACATCAGCACCAGCACGAGAAGCTTCTAATAAGAATGCATTTCCATAATCAAAGAAATAGGTTCCTTTTGCATTGTGCTTGTTAATTGCAGCTGCATGTCTTCGAAGGGATTCTTGAACTTTTACTTTGAATAGTTCAGGATTGTTAGTCATCATTTCATTGGCATCTTCAAATGAAATTCCCGCTGGGTAATAGCCGCCAGCCCAAGGATTATGCAAGGAAGTTTGATCGCTACCTAAATCAATATGAATATTTTCGGCATCGAATTTTTCCCAAACTTCCACGCTGTTTCCAAGATAGGCTATAGAAACAATTTCTTTATTGGCTTTCGCCAAAGCAACTCTTTTTACCAATTCATCTAAATCTTCAATAATTTCATTTACCCAACCTTGATCATGACGAAGGTGGGTAATTTTAGGATTTACTTCGGCACAAACCGATATGCAACCCGAAATATTTCCCGCTTTTGGTTGTGCCCCACTCATTCCACCGAGGCCAGAGGTTACAAACAAACCACCAAAAGGACTTTTTTTAATTTTTCTAAAACCATTCAAAACTGTAATTGTAGTTCCGTGAACAATTCCTTGTGGGCCAATATACATGTAACTTCCTGCCGTCATTTGTCCATATTGCGAAACACCTAATGCATTAAATTTTTCCCAATCATCCGGTTTTGAATAATTTGGAATCACCATTCCGTTAGTAACAACAACTCGTGGCGCTTCTTTGTGTGAGGGAAACAATCCCATTGGGTGACCAGAATACATTGTCAATGTTTGTTCGTCAGTCATTTCAGATAAATATTTCATAGTCAGAAGGTATTGTGCCCAATTTTGAAAAACTGCTCCGTTTCCGCCGTAAGTAATTAATTCTTGTGGATGTTGTGCAACGGCATAATCTAGATTATTCTGAATCATGAGCATAATCGCTTTTGCCTGCTCACTTTTGCTTGGATATTCCGAAATTGGACGGGCATACATTTTATAATCGGGACGCAAACGGTACATATATATTCTTCCATAGGTCTCTAATTCCTCGGAGAATTCTTTAACTAAAACCGCATGGTCTTTTGGTTCAAAATAGCGTAGGGCATTGCGAAGCGCTAATTTTTTTTCTTCTGAAGATAAAATTTCTTTTCTTTTTGGCGCATGATTTATGTCTTTATTAAACTTTTTAGGTTCAGGTAAAACAGATGGAATTCCTTCTTTTATTTGATCTTGAAAAGTCATTTTTCGTATTTATTTTAGCTTATTTTTTGATTTCATTTGTTTTTTTATCAAATCCATATGGGCAATGTTTACAGCCATTTTTGCAGCAATAACCTCGGTTTAGGTGGTGTTTTTCTGTAAAGCATTTATACCCTTCGGGAGTAGTATAATAATCTACTCCTTCAATTAATTTTTTCTCATTATCCATTTCCTTCATATTACAAATTTATAAACTTTATAATGAATGTATTCTATTGTTAAGATATTATTAGAATTTAATTTTACAATATGCGTTATCTTTGCAATATCTAATTTTAAAAAATGGACTATTTGGTTGTAAACCAGCAAATACCTATTCAATTTCCTAATGAAATCATTTTGTATATAAAGCGTGAAGATCTAATTCATCCCTTTATTCCTGGAAATAAATATAGGAAATTAAAATACAATTTGCTTAAAGCAAAAGAAGAAAAGAAAACCAAATTGCTCACTTTTGGCGGGGCATTTTCGAATCATATTGCTGCGGTTGCTTATGCAGGAAAGGAAAACAACTTCAAAACGATTGGAATAATTAGGGGTGATGAATTAGCTTCTCAAATTTCTGAAAATCCTACGTTACAATTTGCCCAAGGTTGTGGGATGAAATTTCAATTTGTAACCCGTGAAGAATACAAAAATAAAACGGCTGATTTATTTATTGAAAAATTAAAAAAACTATACGGGGATTTTTATTTAATTCCTGAAGGCGGAACAAATTTACTTGCCGTAAAAGGATGCGAAGAGGTATTAAAAACTGAAGACGCCGCTTTTTCTCATATTTGTTGTGCAATTGGAACAGGCGGAACGATTTCAGGATTAATAAATTCTGCTAATTTCAATCAAAAAATAATTGGTTTTCCAGCCCTTAAAGGTAATTTTTTGTCAGATGATATTCGTAAATTTGCAACGAATTCTAATTGGGAGTTACAATTAGACTATCATTTTGGCGGTTATGCTAAAATAAATGAAGAACTAATCCGTTTTATAAATGATTTTTTTAAACAAACAAATATTCCATTAGACCCAATTTATACAGGTAAAATGATGTTTGGGATTTTGGATTTAATTAACAAAGGATATTTCCCGAAAGGAGCTAAAATACTAGCAATTCACTCTGGGGGACTTCAGGGAATAAAAGGAATGAATAGCTATTTAAAAAAGAAAAATTTAAATCAAATAATAATACAATGATTAAAAAAATAGCTTTATTTTTAATAGTTTTAATTGCGGCCAGCTGTAGTTCAAGAAAAGTGGTAATCCAAACTACAAGATCAAAAAATTACAAACCACCAATAAAAGTCGAAGTAGTAAAACCAATTGAAAATACCAATCGTGTAGTAAATTCAGTCGAAACTGTCGAACCTAAAACTGAAATTTTAGAAGCAACTACCAGAGTTAAAGTTACCACAGAAATAGTTTTGGCCTACATCGATTTGTACAAAGTAATTGCCAAAAATAATATGGTTCAATATGGAATTCCTTCGAGTATTTGCCTTGGGCAAGGAATTTTAGAATCGGGCGCTGGAACGGGGCCTTTGAGTTCTTTAGCGAACAATCATTTTGGTATTAAATGCCATCAAGATTGGGCGGGACCATCTGTTAAATACGATGATGATAGTGCTCAAGAATGTTTCCGAAAATACAATCAAGCAAGTGAATCCTATAATGACCACGCACTTTTTCTAAAAGGCAGAAAATGGTATGATCCTTTGTTTAAATTGGATAAAGGCGATTACAAAGGATGGGCAAAAGGTTTGAAATTAGCTGGTTATGCTACGGATCCAAAATATTCCGAAAAATTAATTGCCATTATTGAGCGCTATCATTTAGATCAATACGATGTAGAAGTTTTGGGCTATGAGTATGTTGCAAATTCAACTCAGCCAGGAACTTCAAAAAACAAAGAATATCAGGTATCTCAGGGTGACACATTGTACTCTATTTGCAAGAAATTTAATTTGTCTATAGAAGATTTAAAAAAGAAAAATAATATTTCCGACAATACACTTTCCATAGGTCAGAGTTTAATTGTTGAATAAATAACATCACAAATACCAAATTATAAATGTTGTATCAAAGAAGCAGTGAATTATTTGTTGAAGCAGAACAAGTAATTCCAGGAGGTGTAAACTCACCAGTTCGAGCGTTTAAATCTGTTGGCGGAACACCGATTTTTGCGAAAAGTGCAAAAGGTGCTTATGTATTTGATGAAGACGGAAACCGATTTATAGATTTTATTAATTCTTGGGGACCAATGATTTTGGGACATGCTTTTCCCCCTGTTATTGAAGCAGTTATTGAAAAAGCAAAATTGGGAACTTCATTTGGAATGCCCACAGAAATGGAAACTCAAATTGCGGCATTAGCTATAAAAATGGTGCCGGGAATTGATAAAATCCGATTTGTGAATTCAGGTACAGAAGCCTGCATGAGCGCTATTCGATTGGCTCGAGGATTTACTAAAAAAGATAAAATAATAAAATTTGCTGGTTGTTATCATGGTCATTCCGATTCTTTTTTGATTCAAGCGGGAAGTGGAGCGGTAACTTTTGGTTCGCCAAATAGCCCGGGAGTTACACTGGGAACAGCAAAAGATACTTTATTGGCAAAATACAATGATTTAGAAAGTGTAAAAACACTTATTGAAGCCAATAAAAATGAAATTGCAGCAATAATAATTGAGCCTGTTGCCGGAAATATGGGTTGTATTCCTCCACATAAAGGGTTTTTAGAAGAGTTACGTAAATTATGTACAGAAAGCTCTATTTTGTTGATTTTTGACGAAGTAATGACTGGTTTTAGATTGGCAAAAGGGGGAGTTCAAGAATTGTTGAATGTCACAGCCGATATTGTCACTTTTGGAAAAGTAATTGGAGGCGGTTTGCCAGTTGGTGCATTTGCCGCAAGAGCAGAAATCATGAACCACTTGGCGCCTTTTGGTCCTATTTATCAAGCAGGAACATTATCAGGAAATCCCTTGGCTATGGCTGCAGGATTGGCAATGCTGAAAGCGTTAAATGAAGATGAAGCCGTATTTCAAAGGCTATCCGAAAAAACTATTTATTTAGAAGTTGGAATTCAAAAAGCACTTTCGTCAAATGGTATTACTTTTACAATTAACAGAATTGGTTCTATGATTTCGGTTCATTTTGATGCGGCACCTGTTGTAGACTTTCAAAGTGCCTCAAAAGGCGATAATGAAACGTTCAAGAAATTTTTTCACGGCTTGTTAAAAGAAGGAGTTTATATAGCGCCTTCAGCCTATGAAACCTGGTTCATTTCGGATGCTTTAACCTATGAAGATTTAGATTATACAATTAGCGCAATTGATAAAGTTGCCAAGACATTATAAAAAAAAGGCTTTCAATTGAAAGCCTTTTTTTATGAATTGAATAGAAAATTTTATTTTTCAAAAGCGTCAGTGCTCAACAATTGATTGTAAAGTGCAGTATTTGCTTTTAATTTTTCAAGTCTTTCATAGTCAATTGAAGCTTCAATTTTTAAACCTACAATTCTTGACATTTCTTTTTTACTTTCATTAGTTTCAGTAGCACTTTGCATAACTTGGTGTTTCATTTCAAATAAACCACAGAATGCAACTTTCATATTTTCGTCAAGTCCTAAAAACTGAGCAATGGCAACTCCATCTTTCTCACCAGCTTGAGCAGGAGTAAGATTAACAATTTCTTTTGTTTCAGCTACAACAGTTTTTTTCTTGCTTTGAGCATTTATAGATACACTAAATGAAAACATTAAAAAACCAACAATAATTATTTTTTTCATGAGAATTGATTTAATTTTATCAAATTTAAATGATTTTTCTTGAAGAAAAAAATAATTGATTATTTATCTTCATATTTTTAGGTTTTCCGACTTTTTCTTCTCTTCTTTATACTTTAATTTTCTCCCACTTGGCATTTTGTTCTTAGGTAAGAATTTTTCTAATTTTGTTTTTCATTGCTTTGCGATCCTCTCTTGACGGTTCGTTTTCAAAAGTTCCTTTTTTAGACTCAGCTTCTAAAAGTAAAATACCCATCTCTTTTTGTTGTGCTTCATTTAAATCTAATTCTTTTGTCATTCTTTTTAGGGCTCTTTGACCTCTTTCAGCAAGATACATTTTTCCCAAAGGTTCTTAATCTCTTTTTTTTTCTACCTGACCAAATGTTGATAAACCAGACACTAATAATACAACTATAATTAATTTTTTCATTTTAGATTTTTTTAATGTTAATTCTCAATAAGACCATTTGAATTTTAAAAGGGTAAATTCATAAAAATTTAATGTCAATTCAAATAAAAAAGGGAACTCAAACTAGAGTCCCCTTTTCATGATCATTAAGTTGTTTTTATCTATTTAAAATAACTTTTTTTATGGTTTTATTGGCTTCATTTTCAATTGAAAGTAGGTATACACCACTTTGTAAATTTCCAATATTCAAAACTTCATTCGTATTATTAGTAGTTTTTTCCAATACTTCTCTTCCTTGAATATCAAAAAGTTTTAATTTTGAAGTTCCAATCGCTTGAGGAATATTTATGTTTAAAACATCCTTAGTTGGATTTGGATAAACAGTAACATTTGACAAACTATTTGTGTCTAATCCTAATGAATTAGTTATATAGCAAATATCAATACTAAAGGAATTCACAGCCCCGCCGTCTCCATTATATGGATCTTTAATTTTAAGAGTCCATTCTCCATTTGCTGGCATATTATTAAAACCACTTAATGCTTCATACGGAGCAATTAGTCCAGAAACAGAGGGTATTCCAGAGCATTGAGGAGGGATACCACTGTCGTCTAAGGTACAATCAATATTGTCATTATCTCCACAAGCTTCTTTAAATAATATTACTTCTGGACTTCCTATACTTGCTGGTCCAACAAGAGAAATAGTCATGTCTTGAATGTAGGGATGAGTTAATTTAAGGTTTACTTTCATACTACCTATAGTGTGCCCACCAGTTATAGTTACAGGAACACTCGCGCTTGAATTTGCTACAGATGCGATAGTAGCATTAGAAAAATTCGTTGCATTAAAAACAGCTGCTCCGCAAACAAGCACTCCTGTTTTAAAATTATATACAGTTGCATTACTTGTTAATCCTAATCCGCATTGATTTAGTGGAGTTACTCTCCAATAGTAAACGGTATCCTCAGATAACCCTCTTGCTGTAAATCTATTTGTAGTTACTGTAGTATTCAATATGGGAATACTAAAATTAGAAACAGTTGACACTTGAACATTATAGGATTCAGCATTAAATTGACTAATCCATGCTAAATTTACAGAGGTTGAAAGTCCCGTTTGTAAATTAGTTGGAGATGTTAAACTTACTGTTTGAAAAGTAGTATTATATATTTTTAATGATTTATATCTTGTTTCTGTTTCAGTACCATTATTTCCTATAATTCCTATGTTGTATTGTCCTGGCACTACATTTGAAAGTCCTGAAATTGACATTGTAACACTTCCATTTGCACTTAATGTATTGTTGTTAAAGGTAGCAGTTGCGCCTAATGGTAAGCCAACAGAAGAAAAAGTTGTTGTGCCGCTTCCACTTTGTTTGTAGTTATAGGTATAAACTGCATTTTGATTAGAACAAACCGTTAAATCAGATGAAGCAGAAATTATGGAAAAAGAAGAAGAAACACCTGTGATTACTAAAGAATAGTTTTGCTTTCCAGTTTGTAAAACACCTTTGTGAGTAATGGTTACAGTATAATTACTATTAGTTGGAGTATCGATTTTAACTTGTTCTACATTGTCAACATTATTATCACCAGTTTGAATTGCATCACTAGAAGCAAAGATATTTAATTTCCATGGAAAATAAGTAACCCCATTTTTTGTGATTCTAATGTCTAAATCATTTACCAAAGCTGGAGTTGGGTCATTAGCTGGAAGCGTTCCCTGAATTGCTGATCCTGGAACATCAGTCCAAGTTATTGATGCAATTAAAGGTTCTGAACCACTAGCCTTCACTATGATTGCTGATGTTTGCCCTTGGTTTAAATTTTCTTCTGAAACCCAAGAGGTCAATCCGTTTCCAGTAATAGTTTCAGCCGCCTTTTTAGCATTCAATAATCCCCATCCAAAAACTGCGTCAGGACCTACATTTCCGGCGTCATCAGCGGTATGGCAGGCCAATCCCTTTAAGGTAGCCGATTTCATGAAGTTTGTTGTTGCGTTTTTATAATGTTGTTGCAAAAGTAAAAGTGTACCTGCTACATTTGGAGAAGCCATAGAGGTTCCTGTCATTGTAGTAGTAGAAGAATTACCAGTGCTATTTGCAGATAGCACCGAAGTACCATTACCAGTAATATCAGGCTTAACTCTATTGTCATCAGTAGGGCCTTGACTACTAGAAGTGTTTATTGCTACACTTGTTAATTCGCCAGTTGTTGTTACAACTGCATCCTGAGCATTGGCTACCACCATGTTATTCTTACAAACTTTATTCCCTGTTAATTTGTCATAACCATAAGCAAATGGATCCGGATTGGCATTACTAGTCCCCTCATTTCCCGCAGAAATAACTGCTAAATAATAAGGAGAAACATAAGCAATTTCATCCCAATTTTCCGCGTCTTGAGTGTAGGAACCAATGTACCATGACGGTAAAACACCTGTTGAACCTGTAATTGGAACTCCGTACGAATGATTTGAAAGTAACATTCCCAATTGAACTTCAGATAATGCCTCGGAATTATCATCCGTCCATTCAAAAGTTCTTGCTTCGGCCATATAGGCCATCCCTTTTGTATTAGCGGCTGCATTTGAGGCCATTATTGTTCCCGTAACATGTGTTGCATGAGCAGCATATGTCGTACTTGTTGGGTCATCTACAATGGTAACTCTTCCTGAAAATAAATTGTGCGTACTTCTAACGGTTCCGCCATCCCAAACTCTAGCTACCATTCCTTGTCCATTAAGGTCAAGACCTAAAGAACCTGTGGAATTTAAATGATTTGCTCGTGTTGATTTGGCTGCATTCGCATTGTTATTTGTGAAATAAACTGGGAAACCGTCAGGTGTTAATTTCATCAATTCACTAATGGAACCATCTTTACGAACTTCACGAATTGGCCAATTATTAATTTTGGCTAATGCCTCTGCTTTTTGTTTTTCTAAAGTTGTTTTTTTCTTTAAAGCAATTTGAAGTTCTTTAATTTTTGACAAATCGTAATTGCTAATAATAGCATTTGCCTCATCTTTTGTTTGGGAATAAAATAAATTAGAAATAAATAGAAAAAGTAGAGTTACAAAGTATGTTTTTTGCATTTTTAATGTAATAAAATTATGTTTTAATAATTAATTTTAGGTTAAAATTAAATATAATGCAATAATACATTTTTTTTATTGAAAATAAAGCAGCTTTTGAAAAAGATAATAAACTTTAAAAATATTTTAACAATTGTGATAGATTTAATATTTGTAAGTTAAATTAATTTTTATTTTCCTTCAAATCTTAATTTTAGTCAGCTATTATCTTTTCATAATTAATCGGTAAATCGATGTTTTTTGCAATGATATAGAATTCCTGGTACCGTAGATAAATAATTTCGAATTTGATTTATATAAAATTAAATTGTTAATTCTACTATTTTACTATCGCCAACTAACAACACTTTTACTAATCCATATTTTGACAAACCTTTCATTGCGGCATCCCATTTTTTGCCGCTCAAATCTGATTTAATTTTCAAAACACCCAAATCTATTTTGTTGTTATTGGATTTTAATAAGTCGATAATTAATTTTTCTTCTTCTAATAATTCAATTTGAACTTGTTTTTTCTCAGGACGCATTTGTGGAAAAAACAATACTTCTTGAATAGAAGAATTATTGGTCAAATACATCATCAAACGATCCATTCCAATTCCCAATCCTGATGTTGGAGGCATTCCGTATTCCAAAGCACGAAGAAAATCTTCATCAATAAATTCGGTGGCTTCATCATCGCCTTTTTCAACTAATTTTAATTGGTGCTCAAAACGTTCTCGTTGATCAATTGGGTCGTTCAATTCAGAATAGGCATTGGCCACTTCCTTCCCGCAAACCATTAATTCAAAACGCTCAGTTAATTCAGGATTGTCACGATGTGATTTGCACAAAGGCGACATTTCCTTAGGATAATCAGTAATGAAAATAGGCTGAATATAATTTCCTTCGCATTTAGCACCAAAAATTTCATCAATCAATTTTCCTTTCCCCATTGTGGCATCAACATCAATTCCCATTCCTCTCGCGGCATCAAATAATTCTGTTTCTGATTTCCCAGAAATATCAAAACCAGTAAAATGCTTAATAGAATCCGTCATTGTAACTCTTGCGTAAGGCGCTTTGAAGTTCACTTGGTGTTTGCCAAATGTAGCTTCCGAAGTTCCATTGACAGCAACTGCGCAATGTTCCAATAAATTTTCGGTGAATGTCATCATCCAATTGTAGTCTTTGTAGGCTACATATATTTCCATGGCTGTAAATTCAGGATTGTGCGTTCGATCCATTCCTTCATTTCTGAAGTTTTTAGAAAACTCATACACCCCTTCAAAACCACCCACAATTAATCTTTTCAAATACAATTCATTCGCAATTCTCATGTATAATGGAATGTCTAACGAATTGTGATGTGTCATAAACGGTCGTGCCGCAGCACCACCAGGAATAGGTTGCAAAACAGGCGTTTCTACTTCCAAATAGCCTTGTTCATTAAAGAAAGAACGCATCGCATTGAACAATTTTGTTCTTTTTACAAACGTTTCTTTCACATGGTCGTTCACCGTTAAATCCACATAACGACGGCGGTATCTTTGCTCAGGATCCGAAAAAGCATCGTGCGTTTTCCCATCAGCATCTGTTTTTACTACTGGAAGCGGTTTCAAGGCTTTCGCCAAAACTGTTAATCCATAAATATGAACCGAAATTTCGCCCACTTGTGTTTTGAAAACCGTTCCGCGAATTCCAATAAAATCACCAATATCAAGCAGTTTTTTGAAAACAACATTGTACATTGTTTTTTCTTCGTCCGTAGAAATGTCATCTCTCGAAACATAGATTTGAATGCGTCCTTCAGAATCTTTAAGTTCAGCAAATGAAGCCTTTCCCATGATTCTCTTTCCCATCAAACGGCCTGCTAAAACCACTTCCTTACCTTCAAATTTTTCGAAATCGGCTAAAATTTCACTTGAAAAAGCGGTAGTTACAAACTCATTTGCAGGATAAGGGTCAATTCCCAAATTGCGTAATTCTTGAAGTGCTTCTCTACGAAGGATTTCTTGCTCGGATAATGCCATTGTGATCTGTTTTTAAGATAGCAAATATAGTTAAATTTGAAAATGTAGCAATTTGAAAATTTGAAAATTATTTTGACTTTTCATTTAAAGTTGTTTTAGTATTAAACTTTGTAACTTTGCACCACAAATAATAGCAATGAATAAAAATATCCAATTTCAAGATCTCGGATTAAAACATTACAAAGCTACTTGGGAATACCAGGAGGAATTGTTCAGGAGAATTTTGGATTTGAAAATCAAGAATAGGAGAGAGGAAACCGATTTGGAAACCCCAAATTATTTTTTGTTTGTAGAGCATCCGCATGTTTATACTTTAGGAAAAAGCGGTTCGTTAGAAAATTTGCTTTTATCCGAAAAACAATTGGAAGCTAAAGGCGCTTCGTTTTACAAAATCAATCGTGGCGGCGATATTACCTATCACGGGCCGGGACAAATTGTGGGCTATCCCATTTTAGACTTAGATAATTTTTTCACAGACATTCACAAATATTTGCGCTATCTCGAAGAAGCAATCATCTTGACTTTAGCCGAATATAATATAATAAGTGCAAGAAGTGAAGGGGAAACTGGTGTTTGGATTGGCGTGGGGACTCCATTTGCGAGAAAAATTTGTGCTTTGGGAGTTCGTGCTTCTCGTTGGGTAACCATGCATGGATTTGCATTAAATGTCAATGCCGATTTGGGTTACTTTGACAATATTATTCCTTGTGGTATTCTCGGAAAAGCAGTTACGTCTTTAAATGTGGAATTGGGTGTTGAAAAAGTCGACGAACAAGAAGTTAAAGAAAAAATCTTGAAACATTTTTCAGTTTTATTTGGATGCTCTTTTTATTAACCTAAAGGATCCCAAAGATTTTATTAGCTACAAATTAGACTAATTATCACTAATTTTAAAACTCTATTGTCCTTTGTATTTTGTCTTTTGGTCTATACTTCGGCCAACAACTTAAATGACAATCGATGGTATTTTGTTACTCCATATTTTAGAATTGCTTCCCGATGTTCTTTAGTGGGATAGCCTTTGTTTTGTTTCCAATTGTACATTGGA
>SHWW01000073.1 GCA_009693635.1 Flavobacteriaceae bacterium | reverse complement strand
AGCGACGTAGTAAATACCAATAAGGCACAAAGTACCAATGCATTTTTAATTCTTGAATTAAAAGTAATTTGTAATTTTCTATTCATAACAGTTTATTTTTTTGATTACTATTTTGGTTTAATGACTATTAATTTATTCTGCGTGTTCGAACACAGATATGCAAATATATAAATTAAAATGTGATTAAAAAATAAATTAATACAAATCTTTCATTAAAAATTGAAAAATTTAGAATCATGAAAAAAAAGTTGAATTAACTGGTAGAAAAATTTATTTAATTAAGATCCCGTTTATTAGAATTTTAAAAAAAAACTGCTCATAATCTTCCAGAAAATGGTTAGAGATATCGTCTGGACAGGCTACTAAAAAAATCCTAAATTCTTCTAAATAAAGAATTTAGGGTTTTTTATTACCGCTTAATTCCTGACTATACATAGAAGTCACCTATTGGCATTATTAGAATTTAATATCTATATTTTTCCTTTGTCGTTTATAAATTCTGTTTTTTTATTTGTGTTACTAAAAATACGTATCAATTGATAAATTTTTGGGATTTTATTATTTAAACGATTCAAAATATCATCCGAAATAGTGTTTCTACTGAACGGAACCGACTTGGTATATTCTTGGATTTCGCCCGCAGTTCTTCCGTATTTATAGTCATATAAAAAACTTCCTTCCTTATTAATTTGACTGCTTTTATTGTCTTTATTAGGCACACTAATATAAAATTCACTCGAAGCGCTATTCCCATTTGGATTAAAAAGTGATTCCGCACTAAGATATTCAAATAATTCTTTAGCAGTATTGGCCGAAGGATCAATTAATTGAACTTTTTCTGCCATGAAATCTCTATAAAAATAGGAACCAACGTCGTTTTTATAGTCGTATAATTCCTGTAATACTGTATTAATTTCAGTAGTTAAATAGGGGTAATGCGTGCATCCTAATACAATTGCTTTTAATTTATTTTTAGTTTTGGAAGCCCTAATTTTTTCAAGTAACGAAACAAGGTGGTAGCGAACATAATTTTCGGCATCATTGATTTGTATGGCAGAACAATCATCCACATTTTTTGAATCGCACAACATCTTGCTTTTTTCAAAATTAAAATTGTATACTTTTAGAAGCGCTTTGTCTATTTTAGTTTGTCCATTCAAGCTAGGGCCTTTATAATCTTCTCTAGGTTGCGTGAGATTCTTGTTAAAATAATTCGTGTCTTCATCAACAGATTCTGCTATTCCTAAACCTCCTTGCGAGAAAACCTCAATATTTCCGGTATATCCCAATTGTTCTTTAAATTTCAGAATAGTATTCGAATATCCTTTTGAAGAAATGGTTCCAACAGTTGCCAGTACTCCAATGATTCCATCTTCATTTTTTTGTAGGGTTTCCAAAACACCTCGGGCACCAGCATCAATTACGCCAATAACTTTAATGTCTAATTTGGCTTTTTTAATAAATTCTTCGATGTATTCTTTTCCGTATGCGGTTGCAGTATTGCAGGCAATCACGATTACTTTAACTGGTTTTTTATCTTTTTTTGCAATTAAATCATCAGGGGTTGTATAGTATTTATTGCTTAATAAAAACTGGGCGTCTTTGATAATATGTTCCTTTAACAAATCAACTTTATTTACTTCTGAATAGTTTCCATAGGGCATATTGGCTTGGTCTCCAAAATAAATAAAGGACTCATTTTCAAAATCAGGCAATCCGTCACTACCCTTTTTATGGTCACTATTAGTGTTGTAATCATAATTCACAATGGCATCTAAAACCGTTAATCCTCCAATACCTGAGTCAAAAACACCAACTGGTAATGTATTGTCGTTGTAATTGAAATCGGCAAAATTGGTGTAGTAAAAATTGTCTTTATTGTCAATAATAGCAGAAACAATACTGTTATTATTGCCAATTGATGGATTTGGAGTTTTTGTACCATAATTGGATTTGCATCCAAAAATAAACGCAAATACAAATGAAAGCAGTATTAGTTTATAATTTTTTTTCATATTTAGATTGCTACTTAATATAAAATAACGACTAGAAATATAGGCGTCTTAATTAATTATCAATTTTAATTTTTTTATTTCTGACCCCTCTGTATTGAGAATTGAAATAATATAAATTCCCTTATTTAAAGTGCAATTAACATCTATTTCATTGCCATTATTTACTGTTCCGTGGGTGATTTCTTGACCAAGGCTGTTAAAAATTCTATACCTCAAATTATTAAATGTCGTTCCCTTTATAAAAAGTTGACTACCGAATTTTACAGGATTCGGATACATAATAAGCTCTGATTCCTTATTTTCATCTATTGCAAGAGATGCGCAACTCCCTAAAACAACATTTGTGTGGGTGTTTAAATAGTTTAGAACTACATTTTTAAATTTTTCGGCAAAAAGCGTTCTATTAGAAGTAGTATTTCTAACCCCATCGTAATTCAATTCCATTTGAAATCCATTAGTAGTAACCGCAGGATTAAAACAGGTATGGATTTCAGTGGTATAACCACCATTGAAATAACTATTTGCTGAACCAGGGAAAGGAATTTGCGTACTCGGAACCGCTAGGAGCCCTTCATTAGCTAGCAATGTGCCAAATGAACTTGGTCCGCGCAATAATTGTGCGTGGGTATAATTATTGCTATTGTTTAAAGCCAAATTTTTAATCGAGCTTTGATTAATATAAGCTGTAGTGTTTAGTGTTGCATCAGAAAGTTCAAGGTCGCTACCGCTCAATACATAGCCTAATTCAATCCGTTGAATGGCATGGCCGTGACCATGAAGATCTATAAAAAGTGTTTTGTTGTTGTACCTCAAATTGGCTGTATTTTGTGCCATAGTAATAAAATTATGGTACTCGTTCCAAGCCGTTATTGCTCGTACATTATCGCAGGCACCATCAGCTATAGTTCTATTGCAATCTAATTTAGTTCTTTTTAGATTACAGATTATAACATGAGGATAACATCCTGTAGCCAAAAAAAGGGCTGCTTTTATTTGTTCGACAGTTTCAATTGTATAGGCATCTGTAACGGTCGTAGGATCATTACAGGTTCTATCAGGAATTTGCGTTGGAGTTATAAGGCCACCATGAGGCACAGAAATTACGATGGGTAAAGTTCCAACTTGATACTCCACATAATTGTTTGTACCGTACAATGTTTGTGAAAAACATTGCGTCTGTGACAACACCAAATAGAGGAATAGGGATAGTACTTTTTTCATTTATAAGTGTACTTTTATTTTAAATTAAATACGTTATTTTATCAAAACCTTGCCCGGTCGCTTCGTGTTATAATTCCCATTATCAATAACTAAAACCCCATTAATGATGCTGTATTTTAATCCTTCGGCATAGCGCGTTGCATCAGTATAATTGGCTTTGTCCTTAAAAGTTTTGGGGTCAAAAATGATGATGTCTGCAAAATAACCCTCCTTAATTTTTCCTCGGTTTGGAATTTTAAATATCGATGCGGTTTCTGAGGAACTTCCATTGATGAATTTTGCAATTGAAATTATGGAGTCTTCTTTTACATATTTATTGTATTTTTTTGGAAACGAACCATATTTTCTTGGATGTCCTTCGTTACCATCAGAACCCGTTACAACCCAGGACTGCTTCATAAAATTAAGTATGTCTTTTTCATTCATGTTAAATGAAGCTACTCTGGCATATCCTTTTTCTAAAATTTTGAAAACGGTTTCTTCTGGAGATAATTGTAAAATTGAAGCAATTTCTGCAACGTTTTTACCATCAAATGAATCCACTTCTGATTTTACGATTAGGAGTTTTTCAGGACCGCCTCTTAGGGCAATATTTTCTTTTGTTTCCTTAAGGATTTTTATTTTCAACAAAGGATTTTTATACCTAATAAAAAGGGAATCATTTCCGCCACTTTCAGCCCATCTAGGAACAACTGCAGCTTTAAGTCCAGTAGCAGAGGCATCATAAGGATATTGATTGGCGGTAATATCAATTCCTTCGGAGCGACTTTTTTCTATCAATTTAATTATGGCTTTACTTTCATTCCAAACACCAACTCCCAAACACTTTATGTGAGATATATGAATCGGCAATTTTGCTTGTCTTCCAATTTCAATAGCTTCTTGAATGGAGGGAATTAAACCAATAGAATAGGAACTTTCATCTCGTAAATGGGTGTCGTAAATGCCTCCGTTTTTTGCTACAACCATAGCTAAATCTATTACTTCTTGAGTATCGGCGTAACTTCCTGGAGAGTAAAACAATCCTGTTGATAAACCAAATGCACCAGCATCTAATTCTTTTTGAAGCAAATCCTGCATTGCATTTACTTGTTCGGGAGTTGCTTTAATTTTGCTATTCCCAATTACTTCTTCTCTTAAAGTTCCATGACCCGCTAGTAAAACTATGTTTGTTCCCAAACCATTTTTTTCAAAAACTTCCTTATATTTTATAGTGGGAAAATAACTTTCTCCATCATTTCCAACAATCACGGTAGTTACACCTTGCATTAAAAAAGGCAAATTATGAGACGTGCTTGTCATTATCAAATCTTTGTCAGCATGCGTATGTGGATCAATAAATCCAGGACAAACAATTAGCCCATTTGCATCAATTGTTTTATCGGTTTTTAATCGGACTAACTTTTCATTTCCTATAAAAATAATTTTATCCCCTTTGATAGCTATCGAAACTTTTTCTGGAATAGTATCAGAACCATTATAAACCATTCCGTTTTTAATGGTTAAATCGGCTTCAACTTTTCTCTTGGAAGCGCACGATAGGATTACGAATAAAAATAATACAAGAAATAACGAATGGTTTTTCATAATTATTTACTTTTTAACTTTAAAAAAAGGTTGCCAAGAATTCTTAAACAACCTTTTATATAATGATAAAATCAATTTTTATTCGTTTAGTTCTGTTGGAGTAAAAATGGTAAGTCCAGTTGGAGCATTGGAATTGGTATTAATTTCATCTTGCGATATAAAAAATCGTTCTGGATGCAACGTCGCCGTAGTATTATTCAAAGGAATGTGTACCGCAATGTCATACTCTGTTTTTCGCAACCTTCTAGCATCGTTCCAAGGCATGAAAGTTCCAAATCCTGTTACGTATCTTTCTTCAATAATTTCTCTTAATAAGGCTCTAGTGCTATTAATATTATCTAAATTATTCATTCCTCCATTGGCAAAATCAGCCGCGACATAGGCGGTGTAAAGTTTTACATCTGCAGGAAGTCTTTTATCGAAAGAATCAGCAGAGGCCAAGAAAACACGAACTTTGTTTAACTGAAGTAAACCTTCGTCAAACGAAACCGTTCTAGCTCCTGCTTCCGCTAATATCAATAAGTTTTCTTGGTAAGTAACTAAATCCATAGGTTTCAATTCTCCATTGATAATTGTGGTAGTTCCGGTTCCTGTTATTGATCCCGCATTAAGATGATTTCTTCTTGCTTGTTCATTTGTTTTAGCATTTCTTCTAGAAATTGTTGGGAAATTGGTTTGAGTATCTAATAAATTTCTACAAAAAGTATTGTTCACAGATAAATAGCCAACTCTAGTTCCTATCATAAAACGGTATAAAAGATTTTCTGTTCCTGTTAACCCCGTTGAAGGCGGTGTGAATTTCATGGTTCCTGCGTAGTCAGAAATTCCATTTAAAGCTGCAGCATAAGCCAGAGCATATTGTCTGGTTTGCAAGTAATATCGTGCTTTTAACGTGTAAGCTGTTTTCTTCCATTTGTCTTTGTTTCCTCCAAAAAAGATATCTTCTAAAAGCGTATTTTTTGTAATTGGATCGCTAAGTACTACTATCGCTTCATCTAATTTTGTTTGCAAAGCATTATAAATAGTAGATTGTCTATCAAATATTGGATCACTAATAGTAGGGTTTATTGCTTGAGAATAAGGAATATCTCCCCATATAGAAGTAGCGGTTCCCACAGCGTTCGCCTCAAGTACTTTACATATTCCAATAATTAATTGTCCTTCGGTATCGGTTCCGCTTATAGCATAATATTTATTTATTTCGCTAAACTGTTTTAACATCCCATTATATAAATAAGTCCAAGCGCTATTTGATTCTGACGATGAAATATCATAGTTATATATTCCAAGATACAATGAAATTTCACCTCTATATTGACCAGTCCACATCCCTGCAATTCTTTGAAGATGACTGTTATTTATAGCGACATTAGCCAACATGGTTCCTTTTAACAATAGCGAAGGGTGTATAACCTCGTCAGTTGTTATACTATTTTGATTGTTGTTCAAATCTTCAAATGAACTATCACATGAAAGCACTAAAAATAGTGTTATTATTCCAGAAATTAATTTAGTTTTCATAACTCTTAATATTTAATTTGTAATGTGAATAAGAAAGTTTTTGATGCCGGATTTGTAAAATAATCAATTCCAAAACCGTTTCCAACACCTGTTTGATTAGTCTGCGGATCCACTCCTAATAGATTAGTCCAAATTGCTAAATTGCGCCCTGTTAGTGTAAAAGTCATTGAGGCTAATTTCGTTTTCTTTTTGAAACCTTTAGAATTTAAACTATATCCAAAAGTAAGTTCGCTTAAACGCGTCCAAGAAGCATTATTATTTACTGCAAATTCATTGATTACAGAGGCACCGAAACCACCACCAATAGTTGTATAGTAAGCTTCATTCAATAAAACTGGACCTGCTCCAAAATCTCTGATGTTTCCACGAACGGGAACCCCAGCAAGATGAAGAACCCCAGCACGATCTCTAATATCGGTTGTAGGAATAACTTCATTACCAACCTCAGCAGAAGTACCAAAACTTCCCAAAATAAAACGGGTACGTTCCGCAAAATCACCACCTTGAGAAGTTTCAAACATAATATTTCCAAAAAAACCTTTGTAATCTGCTTTAAAACCAAACGCTCCACGCCAATCTGGATTTGGATCTCCTATTATTCCTTGTTCAGAATCTAATTGTGGGAATCCGTTGGCATCTAAGTTGAATGTTCCATCAGCATTTCGTAATGCTCTTGTTCCCCAAAGAGTGCCCAATTGGTGTCCAACTACTGCTCTAGAACTAATCGCTTCGCTAGTTAATGCAAGTGAAGTAGCTCCTTGAATATCTGTTACTTCATTTCTATTGTTATTAAAATTACCATAAATGTAAGCATTTAGTCCTTTTTTTGATTTTAATAATTGTACATCAAAATCAAATTCTAAACCTTTATTTTTCAATGCCCCGCCATTTCCATAAATATAATTAGCACCTGAACTTGGTGTTAATGGAATGTCTAGTAATACATTCACTATCGTATTATAGTAATAGGTACCACTTAAAGTCAAACGGTTATTGAATAATTTAAAATCGGCACCCAATTCATATTCTGTTTTGATTTCAGGTTTTAAATTTCTGTTTCCCAAATTACTGTTGTAGCTGAATCCCCCTCCAAAAAGGAATAAATTTAAAGGATCGTCATAATCTGAATACGTAGGCGTTTGATAGGTTGTTTGGAATTCATGTGGATTTGGTTTTACTCCAACTTGTCCTACACCCGTTCTAATTTTTCCAGAACTTAGTATTTTACTATTTTCAAAAATTTTCAAATCTGAAAAAACCCAAGATGCATCAATCGAAGGATATATAAAAGATCCTAACATGCTCGATGCTTTTTCCAAGGCAACAGAAGTATTAATAAAAAGTTGTTTTTTGAAATCAAAAGAAGAAGTAAAATAGGTTCTATAAGAAGCAATTTTTCTAGTTAAATTAATTGTAGGATCCAATTGCGAAACATTAGCAAAAGTTTGAGCCATGCTATTTATCAGAAAATTAGTCCCCTCATTGTATACGCTTTTTCTATTTCGGTTATTAAAATTATAACCCAAAATAAAATTTCCGTTTATAGTATTGGACAAACTAAATGTCTTCGTTTGGGCAATTACATCTAAATTTAATATTTTGTTATTTATGTTGTCCAATCTAAAAGAACCCCCGGTAAAACTGGCTGAATTTACAGGCGAAAAATAACGTCTTTCGTCATTATAAGTATCATAGCTACCTCTAAATTTCATTGAAAGCCATTGATTAACTTTATAATTCAAATCGGAAGAAAAAATAAATCGATCCACCACATTAGGTGCTTTTTGTTTGTATAAAGTCCA
>SHWW01000072.1 GCA_009693635.1 Flavobacteriaceae bacterium | reverse complement strand
CCGAACCCTTTTCATTCAAAAGTCAATCTAAAATCCTACACAGAAAATGAAAATTATGAACTCTATTCTAATCTTGGACAACTCATTTATCAAGGGAAATCAATTCAAAGTCAAGATTTTTCAGCATTGTCAAATGGAATTTACTTCTTGAAAATTAGTGATAAAACTACCTCAACAGTAAAACTTATAAAAGAATAAATGACCTAGTTCAGACAAATTTCGGAAATCCTAGTCACTTATTTTTTTGTTAGCAAATGGTTTAGCGATAAAAAATTTGGTATAAAGAAAAATCGTTTATCCTATTTTCACAATCATTGCGTGCGTTGCATTGTATTGGACAATTGAAAGAATTGTATTCCCTAATTAGTTTTTACAATCAATAATGGAATTCGAATTTGGTGGCGTAATTTGTCAACGGTAGTTCCAAAAAGAATGTCTTTAAATCCAGTATGTCCGTGAGTTCCCATTACCAAAATATCAAAATCACCCTCATTTATAATTTTTGGAATTACAGAATTTGGTTTTCCAAAGCCCAATTTGGTTTCAACGTTAAATCCTTTTTCGAATAATAACTCCTTGTATTCTTCCAACAATTTTTCGTCAATCAGCGTTTCGTGGTCATCGATATTTTCACCATAAATCATTGCGCCCACAGTTTCAACGACGTGAATTAAAGTATATTTTGCTTCAGTTCCTCCCAACTGAAAAGCATTATTTAAAGCAGCTTCATCGGCACTTGAAAAATCAACAGCTACAGCTATATTTTTCCGTGTATAATTTTTAGATTTAGAAAATTGCAATTTTAAATTGTGAGGGGAATGGTTTTCAATATTGTTTTTTGTTTTTATAAAAAACGGTTGGAAAACAATGTAAAGTAATAAAATCAAAAAGCCAACCGCCAACGGAACAACTGTCAACCATAAAACAATAGGATTTTCCGATATTTCCATCCAACCTTGAATTTCGTTGAAAACCAATTTTGCATTCAGCGAAACTATAATTGTAGCCACAAGCCATGAAGCAATTTGAGTGATTTTAGAAATTTGAAAATCTTTCATTTTTGATTTATCACTAACAAAATGAATCAGTGGGATAATAGCAAAACCCAATTGCAAACTCAAAATTACCTGACTCAAAATTAGCATTTTTCCGGTTACGCTTTCGCCAAAAATAGAAATTACAATCACGGCTGGTACAATGGCTATCAATCGCGTTATAATGCGTCGAACCCATGGTTGAATCCGTAAATTCAAATAACCTTCCATAATAATTTGACCCGCTAAAGTTCCTGTAATTGTTGAACTTTGTCCTGCGGCTATTAGCGCAATGGCGAATAATATAGGTGCCCATTGAGTGCCTAACATTGGTTCTAATAATCGGTGTGCATCTTGAATTTCGGCCACTTCGAACAAGCCATTTTTGTAAAAAGTAGCCGCCGCCAAAATTAAAATGGCTGCATTTACAAAAAAAGCCAAGTTCAAGGCAATCGTACTATCTATAAAATTATATTTCAATGCTTGTTTTATTCCAGCTTTGCTTCTATCAAATTTTCGGGTTTGAACCAAAGAAGAATGCAAATATAAATTGTGGGGCATTACCGTGGCGCCAATAATTCCAATAGCAATGTAAAGTGCTTCTTCGCTCGGCAAACTCGGAATCAAACCCTTTAATATACTTCCAACTTCTGGTTGCGCAAAAATCATTTCGAAAACAAATGAAAACCCAATAATAGCAACCAAAGCAATAATAAACGCCTCCATTTTTCGAATGCCTTTATTGATTAGAAACAGCAATAAAAAAGTGTCCAAAACGGTAATCAAAACACCCTCCAAAAGCGGGATTCCAAAAAGCAAATTCAATCCAATTGCCATTCCCAAAACCTCAGCCAAATCGCACGCTGCAATTGCTATTTCGGCTAAAAAATAAAGTATGTAATTAATGAATTTTGAATAGGTTTCTCTTGAGGCTTGCGCCAAATCCCGTTGGGTAACAATTCCTAAACGGGCACTCAAACTTTGCAACAACAACGCCATCATATTGCTCATTAATAAAACCCATAGTAAAGCATAGCCAAATTGACTTCCGCCAGCAATGTCGGTTGCCCAATTTCCAGGATCCATATAACCCACACTTATCAAATATGCAGGACCAAAAAAAGCAAGAATTTTTCTAAATCCTGTTTTTTTATTTTGTGTAGATACCGATTCGTTGACTTCTTCTAATGATTTGCTCATTGATTATTGATTTTAATATATAAATTATCTGCTATTTTATTCGAAATGGATAAAGTATTCATATTCAAATTAATTGTTAATGATTGATCAAACTTTTCGGAGGAAATAACCTTAATTGGTGCACCTAAAAAAATATTTTTTTTATCTAAATACTGCAAAAACTCAACAGATGAATTTTTAACTCCAACACATATATAATCTTGATTTAAAACAGCCTCTGATAATAATAATTTATCTATTTTTTGAATTTCTCCATTTGCATTTGGAATAGGGTCACCGTGAGGATCAAATGATGGAAAACCAAGGTATATATCTAACTTAAAAATTAATTTTTCAGATTTTATATGTTCTAATTCCTCGGCGATTTCATGAACTTCATCCCAAGAGAAATTTAATTTGTCAACCAAAAAAACTTCCCATAATCGATGTTTTCTAACAATCATTTTTGCAGATTGAAAACCCTTTTCTGTCAATGTTACTCCTTGATATTTTTGATAAGAAACCAAATCTTTTTCAGATAATTTCTTCAACATATCTGTTACAGAAGATGCTTTTGTGTCTAACATTCCTGCAATAGCATTGGTATTAATACCTTTCGGAGATACTAATGATAAATGATAAATTACTTTAATATAATTTTCTTCTGAAATAGTCATTTTTAGAACTTTTATCTTACAAATGTAGATAATGTTTTTTATTATCAAAACATTTTTTTAGATTTGTCTAAAAATTATTTTATGAAACTTAAATTACTATTCATTTTGTTTTTTCAAATTACTCTTGGAAACGCACAAGAAAAGGAGCCAATTCAAGCTGACAGACCCGATCAAACTGAAACCCCATACCTTGTTCCAATGGGAATGCTTCAAGTAGAAACTGGATTTTCATTTCAAAAAAATGATGCTTTTAGCAAAACAAATACAGTTCCATCAGCTTTATGGAAATATGGGTTCAATGAAAATTTCGAGTTACGTTTAATTACTAGTTTTACATCTGAAAATAACCAAAACGAAACTAATTCAGGCTTAAATCCTATATTAATTGGATGTAAAATAAAAATTAGTGATGAAAAAGGGTTTGTTCCAAAAACATCGTTTATTAGTCATATTTCTATTCCAAAGTTGGCATCTAAACCATTTCAAAGTGAATATTATGCTCCCGAATTTAGATTTGTAATGCAACACACGTTGTCAAATAAATTTTCTTTGAGTTATAATTTGGGTGCCGAATGGGATGGGTTTTCTGCTGAACCCACTTTTATTTATACTTTAACAACAGGGTATTCGTTATCAGAAAAAATTGGATTGTATATCGAAAATTTTGGTTTTGCGCCTCAAAAAAACAAAGCCAATCATAATTTTGATGGCGGAATAACCTATTTGATAAACAATAATTTTATGTTAGATTTGTCATCGGGTTTTGGAATAACTAAAAATGCTCCCAAAAATTATTTTGCTTTTGGATTTTCATTTCGAATATAAATGCTACACTACAACTATATTTTTACTGGCACAGGATTATCCGCTTTAATGACGGTTTATAAAATGGTGCAATCTGGAAAGTTTTCTGATAAATCAATTTTACTATTGGATGAAAATTCTAAAAAAGCCAATGATAGAACCTGGTGTTTTTGGTCAGAAAACAACGAAAATTGGGAACCCATAATTCATAAAAAATGGAACTCTGCTTTGTTTGCCAATCAAGATTTTAAAATTGACATCGATTTAAACCCCTACAAATACAATCAAATTCGAGGATTAGACTTTTATAATTTTGTTTTTGATGTCATTTCAAAACAAGAGAATATCACTTTTGTAAATCAAAAAGTAATCAATTATGAAGAATCAGCCGATTTAATTACACTTCAAACAGAAACCGATTCCTATACTTGCGACCAATTATTCAATAGCATTCTCGATCCGTATGAAGTTAAAAATCAAACGCAATATCCGCTTTTGCAACAGCATTTTATTGGTTGGTTTATAGAATCTGAACAAGAAGTTTTCAATGCTGAGCAAGCCACTTTTATGGATTTTTCAGTCGAACAAAAAGGAAATACACGGTTTATGTATGTTTTGCCAACTTCTAAAACAGAAGCTTTGTTGGAATATACCTTGTTTTCACACAAACATTTAGAAACAGCAGAATACGAATCGGAGCTTGAAAACTACATTCAGAAATTAGGAATTACAAACTATAAAATCATCGAAAAAGAACGGGGAAGCATTCCGATGACGTGTTTTCCTTTTTGGAAAAACAATACGGTACACCTATTAAATATTGGTTCTGCTGGAGGTTGGACAAAAGCAAGCACGGGATATACGTTCAAAAATGCTGATAAAAAATCAACCCAACTCGTTCGCTTTTTAGAAACCCAATCCGACTTCCGAGAGTTTCATAAAATGAGTAAATTCTGGTTTTATGATTTACTATTGTTGGATATTTTACACCGAAAAAACGAATTGGGCGCTACTATTTTTTCAGCTTTATTCAAAAAAGGCAATCCAAAACTAATTTTCAAATTTTTAGACGAGGAAACTTCCTTTAAGGAAGATATACACGTGATTTGGAAATGTCCAAGACGCCTATTTATAAAGGCTTTATTTCGAGTAATTTTCAAATCTAAATAAATGCTATCACATTATAACAAAACTTTATAATTCAAATTTATTTGTTGCACCGAAACTTTGTAACTTTACAATTAGATTTTACAATCAAAATTAAGAAATCAACAATCTAAAATCATAATAATTATGTATCCAGAAGAAATGGTGATTCCAATGCAAGCTGAACTAACAGCTGCTGGATTTCAAGATTTACACAGTGCCGAAGCGGTAGAAAACGCATTAAAATTGGAAGGAACAACGCTTGTAGTTGTAAATTCTGTTTGTGGTTGTGCTGCCAGAAACGCGCGACCAGGAGTAAAAATGAGTTTGGATGGCGCTAAAAAACCAACCAACTTAATAACTGTTTTCGCAGGCGTGGACAAAGATGCCGTTGATGCCGCAAGAAAACACATGTTCCCTTTTCCGCCTTCATCGCCAAGTGTGGCTTTATTCAAAAACGGAGAATTGGTTCACATGTTGGAGCGACATCACATTGAAGGTCGTCCAGCTGAATTAATCGCCGAAAACTTGCAAGACGCTTTCAACGAATATTGTTAATTCAAGTTCCATTATTCTTCGTTTTTAGCCTTCTTTTTTTCAAATGTGAGTACTAAAGCGGGTAAAACTAAAAGATTGGCGAACATTGCAAAAAGCAAAGTACAGGATATCAAGCCCCCTAATGCTACGGTCCCGCCGAAACTAGAAAGTGTGAATATGGCAAATCCAAAAATCAGGACAACTGAAGTGTAAAAAGTGCTAATTCCTGTTTCTCGTAATGCGCTAAAAACTGATTTTTTTATTTTTCCGTTGTTTTGAATAAGGTCATGACGGTATTTTGCCATAAACTGAATGGCATTATCAACGGAAATTCCAAAGGCGATGCTGAACACTAAAATCGTTGATGGTTTAAGGGGAATTTCTAAATAACCCATCAATCCCGAAGTGATGCAAAGCGGCAAGATATTGGTGATTACTGAAACGAAAATCATTTTTGCCGAGCGAAACATGTACGCCATAAGCCCTGCGATTAGGAAAATGGCAAATATTAGCGATTCAATTAAATTGTTTATTAGGTAGGTTGTGCCTTTTTGGAACACCAACGCTTTTCCTGTTAGTGTAACTTCATAGCGGTCTTTTGGGAAAATTTCTTCGATTTTTGTTCTTAATTTACTTTCGATTTTCGACATATCTCTGGTGCCAATATCTTTCATAAAAGTGGTAATCCTTGCGTATTGACCCGTAGAATCGACGTAGCTTTTCATTAGATTTTCTTTCGAGTTTTTAGCGGCATTTTTGGCATACGAAAGGATAAATACTTGCTCTTGAGAAGTTGGCAATTCGAAATATTCAGGCTTTCCGTTGTAGAATGCTTGTTTGGAATATTTTACCAAATTGACAATTGAAACAGGTTTTGAAAGTTCTGGAATCTCCTCAATCGTTTTTTGAAGTTCGTCCATTTTTTTCATTGTGGACAATTTCATAACACCTTTTTTATGCTTGGTGTCAATCATAATTTCAAGGGGCATTACGCCATTGAATTCTTTTTCAAAAAACACAATATCTTTAAAAAACGAGGCGTTTTTTGGCATTTCGCCAATTAAACTGCCTGAAACTTTCATTTGTACAAGACCAATTACACTAAAAACCAAAAGTAATCCGTAAATAGAATAGATATACGTTCGTTTGGTTTTTACAACGTTTTCTAACCAATTTAAAACCAAAGAAAGGTAGTTTTTGCTTAAATGATACAAATGCTTTTCCTTAGGGATGTGCATAAAACTGTACATTATTGGCACAACAACCAACGTTAAAAGATAAACGGTGATTACGTTTATGGAAGTTACCAATCCAAATTCAAATAGCAAATCGTTGCCGGTAATCATAAAAGTGGCAAATCCTGCAGCGGTTGTAAGGTTCGTCATTAAGGTAGAAACCCCGATTTTTGAAATGACACGTTGCAAAGCTTTCGCTTGATTGCGGTGCAGTTTTATTTCTTGCTGGTATTTATTTATGAGGAAAATACAATTTGTAATTCCAATTACAATTATCAACGGCGGGATAATTGCTGTTAGAATTGTGATTCTGTAATGAAACAATCCTAAGGTTCCAAAAGACCACATTACACCAAAAATCAAAATAAAAATAGAGATAAAAGTAGCTCTGTAGGATCTGAAAAACAGAAAGAAAATTAAAGATGTTATTAGCAAAGCGGCACCGATAAAAAGTCCGATTTCGCCTTTCATATTTTCGGCATTGATGGTTCTAATATATGGCATTCCTGAAACGCGAAGGTCTATTCCAGTGTTTTTTTCAAACTTATCAATTTTTGGAATAAGATTTTCTAGAATAAATGTTTTTCTTTCTTCGGTATTTACAATTGATTTTTTCAAGTAAATTACCGAACGAATACTGCCTGATTCTTTATTGAATAATAGTCCTTCATAAAAGGGTAAATTATTAAAAAGATCGAATTTTATTTTTTGTAAATAGGCCGGATTTACTGTTTGATTTTGATTGATAAACGGAATCAATTCAAATTTTTCTGCCAGAGTATCTTTTTGTAATTTCTTTAAGTCGTTTAAAGAAACCACCAATTCAACTTCTTTAGAATTTTTTAGTCCAGTCATTAATTCATTCCAAGCAGCAAAGGCTTTTGGAGTGAAAAATTTCGGATCTTTGAAACCAATAACTATTAGATTCCCTTCTTCACCAAATTTAGTTAGAAAGTCGTCATATTGTTTGTTTACGATGTGTTTTTTCGGGAGTAAGTTGGCTTCGGTATAAGTCATACTTAAGTTTTTCCATTGCAAGCCAAGGAAAATAGTAATGACAACAATAACAGCCAATATTGTGATTCTATAAGTAAGGATTAATCGGGCAATAAATTCCCAAAAGCCTACTTTTAATTTTTTTTTCATAAATAATTTTAATGCATGCAAAGGTAATTAAAACCTATAAAAATTATAGTTATTCCATTCTTTTTTTAATGATATTATTGTTATTAAATAAAATCCCGTTTTATATTTGTTTAATCATTTATGAATTGTAATAATTGCTATATTTGATTTTTCAATCTTTGCAATTGAAATGTTTTTAATAACCGCTTAATAATCTATGAAAAACTATAAAAATACCTTTTTTTATTTTAGTGTAACTGGCGGTTTCACAGCATTAATCTATTGGATTATTTCAAAAGGAAAGGTTTTAGAAACTGCAAAAAGAGTATCAACTGTTGCAACTCCTAATAATCATTGGAACGATTTTATTTCGTCGATGGTTCTCAATTTCCAAGATCCGTTAGCTATTTTGTTGGCACAAATTATTACAATTATCATAGTTGCTCGTTTTTTTGG
>SHWW01000071.1 GCA_009693635.1 Flavobacteriaceae bacterium | reverse complement strand
CCAACTGATGAGAGTGCAATTCCAACTGGTGAAATACGAAGTGTTGCAAATACTCCAATGGATTTCAGAATCCCTCAAAAAATAGGGGAACGCATTCATGAGGATTATATTGAATTAAAACAGGGAGCAGGTTACGATCACAACTGGGTTTTAAATAAGAAAAATAACGACTTAAGTTGGGCGGCAACAGTTACAGAAGCCTCAACTGGGATTGAATTGAAAGTTTTTACTACTGAGCCTGGAGTGCAATTTTATTCCGGTAATTATTTGAATAGCAGCAAAGGTAAGAATTTAAAATCATATCCATCTCGCTCTGGATTTTGCCTTGAAACACAACATTTTCCGGATTCTCCAAACCATACCAATTTTCCAAGTACGGTTTTGAATCCTGGTGAAATTTATACCCAAACCACTATTTATCAAATCGAGGTACATAAAGAAGCGTAAATTTTTTATCGATGGCATTATGGATATGCTAATTATACAATAAAGGGATACTATAAAAATAATATCCCTAGATTTAATGCTCATCTAAAATTGATGAAGTTAAAACTATTTATTGATTTCCTTTTTTCCCTTAAAATCTGATTGTGCTGAAAAATCGAATAATTCACTTTTACTTTTTGATACGTTGAAACAAAATGATTGTGCCAAAAGCAAGTCATTTTTTCACGAAGAGGAAATTCTTCATCTATCATTTTAGCAACCCACCACGCTCTTAAATCTAAGTTAGTTAGCTGTTCTTTTTTGAGTACTTCTTTAAGTTCTTAAGGACTCGAAGATTTTATTTTTCTGCGAAGGGACTGATATTCTTTAAATGATTTGGGACTATTTTGAATAAATTCTGGTATTTCTGCAGAAACCGTATTGTCAAATGATTGCTCAAAGAAACTTTTTAGACCTGATTTCTCAATCACTTTTGCTTGCTTAGCAGAATATACTAGTCTTAAAGACAAAAGGGTATATTTATCTATAATCGATTTTACAATATTGTTTAGACTTAATTTTTAATAAATAGTTTAATATTAAATAAAAACTTTAGTGTTGCCATCAAATGAATTTCGGAAAAGATTTAATGGTTTAGAGATTATACTACAAAGGCATGTAACTATTTTAGTGTCAGAAAAAGTTAAATTAAAGATAAATAAA
Organism: Flavobacteriaceae bacterium; assembly: GCA_009693635.1. GTDB lineage: Bacteria > Bacteroidota > Bacteroidia > Flavobacteriales > Flavobacteriaceae > Flavobacterium. The sequence goes on along the minus strand of SHWW01000071.1, from coordinate 7,124 downwards.
TTATTTATTTTTAATTTATATTGGGTTTTCAAGATGGATGGATTCACCTTCACTTTTTGATATTACAATTGTTGCAACTCCATTTCCAATGAAATTGGTAATAGCTCTGGCTTCACTCATAAATTTATCGACACCCAACAAAAATGCCAAACCTTCCAAAGGTATTTTATGAATGGCGGTGAGTGTTGATGCCAAAACAATAAAACCGCTTCCGGTTACTCCGGCAGCACCTTTAGAAGTTATCATTAATAGCCCAATGATAGTAAAAATTTCGCCTAAAGAAAGTTGAACATTGTACAATTGTGCTAAAAAAATAATCGCCATTGATAAATAAATAGAAGTTCCATCGAGGTTAAAGGAATAACCTGTAGGAACTACCAAGCCCACCACCGATTTACTACAACCCATTTTTTCTAGTTTGTCCATTAAATTCGGCAAAGCAGCCTCCGATGAAGAGGTTCCAAGTACAATCAATAATTCTTCCTTAATGTATTTTATAAAATGCCAGATGTTTATTTTATAATATTTTAATATACTTCCCAAAACAAGAAATATAAAAATAAACATAGTAACATAAACCGTAAGCATCAATTTTCCTAATGGGATCAGGGTGTGTAATCCGAATTTACCCACCGTGTACGCCATTCCTCCAAAAGCACCAAGAGGGGCAAGATACATGACATATTTAAGTGCTTTAAAAACAACCTTTGAACATTTGTATAAAAAAGCTACTATTTGTTCCCTTTTGGAATGATAATTCAATAGAATTCCTACGATAATTGCAACAATCAAAACTTGAAGTGTAGAATTGTTCATAAAAAAAGAAACCCAGCTAAATCCTTCACTTGAACTTTGAGTGTATTTACTTGCATCTTGAATTTCTAAACCTGTTTTGTCAATTTTTCCCGGTTGAGCCAAATAGCCAACAACTATCCCAATGACTAATGCGAGTGTACTAACAATTTCAAAATAAAGCAATGATTTAACTCCTATTCTCCCTACTTTTTTCAAATCGCCCATTCCCCCAATTCCCAATACAATGGTTAAAAAAATTATTGGAATTATAAATAGTTTAATAATACTTATAAATCCATCTCCAACAACTTTCATTTTAACGCCAGTATCTGGGGTATAATGACCCACAAAAACACCGATCAATATTGCGATTAAAACCCAGAAGGTTAGATTTGTAAGTATTGAAAAAACTATTTTTTTAGAATTGGAATTGAAATTCATGGGGGGAATTATTAGGAATTAAAAAACTACTATAAAACTTAACTGTGCCGTTAGTGTTTTTATTTTTTCTGTGGCATTTGAAACAACATTGAACTGATCTGCATTTCGTGATGAAACCGATGATTGAATTTTTAGATTATTCCCTTTAAAATATTTTGTTATTCCAACCGTAAAAGCATCTTGATTTGATAATAAAGACTTGTTACTATTCAATTCTTTGGTTAATTTTTCATATTTAAAATCCAATGAAAGCCCCGATTTAGTAACGTAGCCAGTTTGAATGTTATAACCATTTCCTAAAACTAAATAGTTGCTAATCTCTGTCATAAATAATGGAATTGTTGCGGTAGGATTCACAAAAGACCCTTCAAGAGATAGTGCAGAAGTAGTTACATATTCACCTAGGAATGAAAATCCATTGTATTTGATTAGAATATCGCCATACCATTTTCTAAAATCGGGTAGTTTTTGTTGGAAGTTGCTATCATAAAAAACAAAATCTCCGTGACCTTCTCCTACTTTATTGCTAGCTCCGTTGTTATAACTAAAAGCGGCTCCAGCAAGTATTTTTATTTTGTCTTCGTGCAATAAATCAGGAATGTATCCGTCATTTCCAGCTTTAAAATTTCCTAAAGGTAATAAATCAATTCGTCCACCATATTTCAAACCTCCTTTATCAACGTCGATAGAATTGGTTCCAAAAGAGTTTAATCCATCTCCAGATGTAATGGCGAATTTAGGTTTTATGATGAAGCTATTTTTACCCAATTGACTTTCAAAAAACACACCAAATTCTCGTCCAGTATCGCTAAATTCGGAACTAAAAATTCCACGATCTACAAATTGAAGTTTGTCTTCATAAAACGTCATTTCTCTGTTGTTTGAGAATGTTTGTTTTTGTCCAAAGGTAATTTTCACACTTGAAATCGGAGCGTACGCCACCCAAGCATCTAAAAGCGGTTTTCCATTGCTGAAATTATTTTGCAACAAGAACGATACTTTTTCTTTGTACATACTTCCAGAAATAGACAAAAAAGTATTTCTAGCATTCATGTAATTATTAGCATCTGAGCCGTCTGTTTTTTCAAATTTATAGGCTCCTTGAATAAATCCACTAATGCTGAATTTATAGTCTCCATCATTTACATTAAAGCGCAACCCATCGCCCAACTGGAATTCTTTTGATTCCGTTTTTATTTCTACTTGAGCAAAGCCCCTAAATCCTATTAATATAATTATAGCAGTAACAATAGTATTTAATTTCATCTTATTATTATATTTTTTCATTGGTTAAGTATCTATAGATTGGTAATTCTTGATTTTTTATAACTTTTAGCGTTTCAAATTTGACAAAACCATTCTCGCTTTCTGGTTCTAATACTTCGGTTGCCATCTTAGCATTTTTTTGATTCAAATAGACAATAAAAGTTCCTCTTGGAAAAGATTTTTCTATTTTAGTAACGCTTGTTTCTGCCTTTTGAGCATTGTATCCCTCTTCCTCATCTGGATTAACTTGGATGGAGGTAACGGTATAGGATTCTACATTTATTTTTTTATCTTCAGTAAGTTCTTCCACTTTTAGCCCTAGAATTATTAATTTATCCACTAGGATTTTTTGTTCGGGAAGTATCAAATAGGCTTCAGGTCTTTTTCTTTCTAAAATAGGAGTACATTTTATAGCGTTATTGACTTTCACTTCCAATGCTATTTCGCTATTGTCTTTCAAATCAATCGCTCTAATCGTTTGATTTTCTCGTGGCTTTTTAGCTATAACAACTAAGTTCTCAGGTTTTGCATCATTAGAAATTTTCAATACTTCTTTGATATTGATAGCGTCGTCAAAGACTGTTTTAAGGAAGGACGTTGCGATTAGGAAAGTAGTATTTATTCTTCTTTTGAAAGAGGTTTTTTGTAGGTTAACCCCTCGAATTTCAATTAAAGACGAAATACAATTGGTCAAAGCATACGAAGTAGTACTCGATCTTGCCTCAGTGGTACATTGATTGAAGTGCACTTCATTATTTTGTTTTACGCTTGCAATGTAATCTCTAAAAATGAAATTATTCGATTCTAGTACTTTTCTGGCATTTCCCACAAAAACATTCTTGGTATAATCTCTTAAATTTTGAGGAAGATTTAAGTTACCAGAATACATAAACATCGCATCATAAATCGAGCAAATACCATCCGTTCCAAGCAAGTTAAATTCTTTTCTAAAAGGACGGTATTCGTGAAAATCTACCGCTACTTCTGCTCCAAAATCACTAAAAGCTTTTTTTAAATAATTACTTTCCTTAGCCATTAGTTTCACTTGATCTCTATTCAAATCCAGTCCATTGGCAGCATATCGATCTAATTTTTCATAGCCATCAATATTAGCCATTGGAACTATTGAAAGGGTAATTTTATCTAATAAATAAACATAATTAGGGTCGTTTAATATTTTATCCAACAAAAACAGCATCGTTTCTGTGCCCGCAGGTTCATCACCATGAAGTCCGCCTTGAAACCAAACTTTTACTTTTTCATTTCCATTGTTTTTATTCAAAATTACCATTGGAATTTTCTTATTTTTTTGGCTTTCGCCAATAAAGGAAAGTGAAATTTCGTTTGGATGTTCGGCAACTAATTTATTGAGATATACCATCATATCGTCATAATTGGTAAACCCTTTTTTAGAAAATGCAGGCGTATGAATATCCAATACTGAATCAGGAAAAAACTTTTTAGTTATTTCATCATTTTGTGGATTGAATTGCCCATAAATTGGAAATACAATCAGATTTAAAAAAACCAGTAATTTGATTTTATTTATCATAATATTAAAATGAAATAGTAGTAATTACTCTTGTAATAAATTCATTGCCTCTTATTAAATTTCCATTTATATCATTAGATCCGACCTTTGCGTTGATATAAGTGCAATCCAATTGAATTTTCGCACCATAATTTCGGGCCAAGTATTTGGTTATCCCAAGGGTATAATAATGAGAACGGTTATAAAACGTTCCGTTATTTAAAAATGAATTTGTTTGAGGTTTCATATGGGCAATTCTTCCATCTATTGAAAAAAGGTTTTTGAAAACGTAGCCACTTTGAAGGTTAAATCCCTCGCCAACCATCATTCTGCCTTTAATATAGCTATCAACATCCTGAATTCCATTTACTGTAAAAGTTGTTGCAGTTGTTCCGTCCACACGAACCCTATATACAATCCCACTTGGAACTCTAGCAGAAGCATTTATATATTCTCCTAATAGCGAAAAACCTCTGTATTTAAACAAAAAATCTATGCCATATTTCACATAATCAGGTAATAATTCCTTGTTTTGACTGTCTAAATAAAGAATTGTTCCACTTTGACTTCCTCTACGGTCGCTAATTCCAACATTATAACTATAATTAGCTCCAATAACGAATTTTGGGGTTAATTCCCGAACCAAATCCGCTTGACGGTATTGTCCAAAATTATTGAATAATCCGAAAGGCAAATAATCAATTCGACCACCATATTTTAAGCCTCCGTGGTCTTTGTCAAAAACATTAATTCCATCACCATTTGTAATAGCAATTTCTGGTTTTATATAGGATTGTTTTGATATTTTATAAGTAGATTCGGCAAAAAATCCAAATTCGCGTACAGATGCAAATGCACCCGATATTGGACTTCTTTCCGCTAGTTGTAGAGTTGTTGAACGCATTCCAAGTTCGCGATTGTCAGTAGAAGTTGCTTTTTGCCCAAAAGTTAGTTTTATTCGTTTAGTAAAATCATAAGCAATCCAAGCGTCAAAAACTAGGCTACCTATTGAAGCATCACCTTCGCCACCCCCAGTTAAATCGAGTTGCAAACGATAAGATATTTTTTCTTTTTTTGAACTTCCTGAAAAATTCAAACGAGCTCTTCTCAATCTCATTCTATTGTATAATGATGAATCGTCGTTATCTAGATATTTTTTGCTCTCAGTGTACGGCTGAAGATATCCTGAAATTTCCACTTTATAGTTATTGTCTTTTCCTGAAAATTCCAATCCCTCTCCAAATTTATATTTGTTAAGTACAATCTCTTGTGCACTTGAATATTCTACAAATAATAGCAGTAAAATACTTAAAGTTAGTATCCTTTTTAGATTCTTCATTTTTGTTTCTAACTTTATCAAATTAATTTCTAAGATTCCAAGAACTATCTACTCTCAATCCATCTATAATAACATTAGGAGAATTGACATTGTCTTGTCTAAGTACTACTCTTCCTGGAAGAATATCAACTGAAGAAGTGTCTTCAATTCCAATAGTTGGAACAATTGGTTCATTCAGGTAGCTTGAAGTGGTATCAAAAACAAACAAACTCATTTCATCGCGACCAAGGTTACCGTTAGCATTTATAACAGTTGAATTTACAATTTTATATTTAATAACCACAAGATAAGTAGTTCCATAATCATATAAATTCATTGTATATCTGTTGGTTAAATTAGCTGCAAATCCAAATTTGAATTTTGCAGGATTAGTTGCATCTTGATTAATTAATAACTTACCTCTATAAGCAGTATCTGCAATATCATTATTACCAAAACCAAAGAAATATTGGTCCATACATAAAGGTGAAGCTGTGGCTTTTATAAGAAATGAAGTGTATACAGTTCCCGATGAAACCGAAGTGAACTGTAAAGAAACATCTTGTCCAATACTTGTTACACTAGCAGCATTTCCTATTCCAGAACCAAAATAGTTTGGAAATGTAAGTCCTGGTGATGTGATTAAAATTGGGTTCGTGGTACTGCTACTGTGAGCAACCCATCCGTTTGCTGTTAAAGCAGCTCCAGCTGCGGCATCAAAATTATCCGAAGCAATATTTGCTGCTGGAATATTTGCAGTTACTGTAAATGTTGCAGTTGCAGTTCCTGAAGCAAAAGTACCAAAAGCAGCTTGAGTAACTGTAATAGTTGAGGTTCCAACACCTGCAACAGAAACTGTAGAGCCGCTAATTGTAGCAACGGAAGTATTACTGCTTGAGTATGAAAATGAACCACCACTATTTGAGGTTGGTGCTGTTATTTGAAAAGGAGCACTTCCCATCATTTTTGAAGGAACATTGAATGCGCCAATTGTTGGAGGTTCTAATTGAGAAACTGTAAATATTGCTGTAACTGATCCTAAACCATAACCAGCATCTGCAGCTTGAGTAGCTGTTATTATGGTGGTTCCAATTCCAAAAACGGTTACAATTGACCCGCTAATAGTTGCGATTGAAGGATCTGCACAAGTGTAGGTAAATGTACCGGCACTATTTGAAGTTGGTGGAATTAATATAAAAGGTAAACTACCAATACGTTTTGCTGGTACTGTAAAAGTTCCTAATGTAGGCGGAAATGGACTAACGTCTTCTGTACTACAAGAAATAATTAATAGTAAACACAGAGAAAATAGTGGAAAAAAGTATTTTAGGAATTTCTTCATAATTGTATTTAAATAAAAAGTGGATAAAAAATTAATGATTATTTTTATGTTTTCAAACTAAAGTGGACTTTTCCCAATAGCGTATTTAGTTAATAATTCAAAGATAAATTTTTTTTTGATTTGATGTTATTTTTTTTTTGTGCGAATTTTGTGCAAATAAAAAAGAGAGTTACAAAATAAATTGTAACTCTCTAATTATCAGTGAACGCTATTGACTTATTCTAAATCAAATCTTAGAATTTCTAACTCATTTTGTTGAAAATATGCCTTAACAAAAAACTTTAAATTACTCAAAAGTGTTTTGGTTCGACTGTGAACCCTATTGACTTATTTTCAAACCAAATGTTAGAATTTCTAGCTGATTTTGTTGAAAATATGCCTTGAAATATATGTCTTAAAACTAAAGTGGACTTTTTTCTAAATTAGTAAAT
>SHWW01000070.1 GCA_009693635.1 Flavobacteriaceae bacterium | reverse complement strand
GCGTCAGCTTTCGCGTTATGAGTGGAAAGAATGATATACCCTTTATTGTTATTTAAATCGAAGTTGGGTTTTACATATTGATTTAAAACGGCAATGTCATCGTTTGAAATTTGGTTGTTTCTAAGATTGTTTAATATCGAAATAAACGCGTCTTCCGATTGTCGGAATATCTTTGGCAATTCAATATAAAGCGGCGGGTTTTGCTGAATTACATGGGAATGAAAAAAGAATTTACCGTTGTAATATTTTCTCAATGTACTCCACTCTTCGTCTCTAATTACGGGTGGTAATTGCAATAAATCCCCAATAAAAAGAACCTGAACGCCTCCAAAAGGGGCTTTCTTTTTTCGAATGGATTGCATCATAAAATCGATGGCATCTAATAAATCCGCTCGCAACATACTTACTTCGTCAATGACCATCAATTCCATATTTCGGATGACCGCTTTTTTTAAACCGCTCATTTTGAAGTGTCTAACTAACGTGGTCTTAGTTTCAAATTTGACGCTATCTGAAAAGTGGGGTGATAAATTATCGGGAATAAATCCTCCGAAAGGCAATTGGAACATCGAGTGAATGGTAACTCCTCCGGCGTTTAACGCTGCAATTCCTGTTGGCGCAACAACCACAGTATTTTTGTGTGTGGTTTTAATAATTTCCTTTAAAAGTGTGGTTTTACCAGTTCCTGCTTTTCCCGTTAAAAATAGAGAGCGGTTAGTTTGATTGATAAATTTTAAAGTGAATTCTGCGGCTTCGGATATCGTTTGCATTGTTATAAATTAGACGTTGAAAGTACAATTTATATTTTAATTACTAAAAATAAAAAATGCCTTCGATGGAAGGCATTTTACTAATGAGAAAGAATTATTATTTCTTTTTTTCAATTGCTTTTGCGTCTGTTTTAACTTCTGATTTAGAAGATTTATAATTGTCATTTAAAAGCTTGATAATTTCGTTAGTGATATCGTATTTGTCTTCTGCATATAATATAGAAGCTGCGTCTCCAGTTCCGTAAATATAAGCGTATCCTTTTTCTTTGCCGTAAGATTTGATAAACTTTTTAACGCTGCTCACCACAGAATCAATTTCTACACCGCTTTCTTGTTGCAATTGTTGCGCTATAGATTGTTGTGCGTATTGAAGTTGTTGTTCTCTTTTTTGTAATTCAGCCCCTTTTTGTTGCGCCCAAGTTTGACCATTCAATTGCGCATTTTTTTGAAAACTAGATGCTTCTGATTTAAATTTTGCAATTTCAGCTTCAAGCTCTCTACCCATTTCTTCCGATTTGGTTTTGTATTTTGCTTCGATGTCTTTTGCTTGCGCATACTCGGTCATTAATTTTGAAGTATCTACGTAAGCAGTTTTTGTTGAGGCGACTTCTGCAGATTTATTACATGAGATAATTGAAAATGCGATTGCGATAAATACTAATGATTTTTTCATCCTAAATTTTTAAATTTTTTTTAATTATTGGTAAAAGTATAAATTTTTGATTAATAAATTCGAAAAGTTTTAAACTTAGCCTATTTTACAACTATAAGGATTAACAATAGTTTTAATTGTTTTTATAATTTAAAGCTATAAAAAGTAGCTTTGTTAGGTTTGAAATGCAAAACGTTCTCAAAAAAGGGAACAAGATCTATATTTGAATCGAAAACCTTCTTTTAAATCGCTTTAAATCGCTTTTTCTGTGTTTTTTAATACATAAATGTGAGAAGAATACTCCGAACTCCACTTTGCATTCCAATTTGACAATAATCCAATCCAAATTGCTTTAACAAAATTCATTTTCCCGTTTTTATATTTTTCAGAGAGCAAACTAACATAAAAAGAATCAAACTTCATAGGAAGTACTTTTTCTAAATTTATGTTTTCTTTTTTAAAAAGTAAATTGATGGCTGTTTTAGAAAAATGCCAAAAATGAATTGGCACGTCAAAAGCTGCCCAAAACTTACCATAATATTTTGCGTCGAAGGATTTGAAATTTGGGACCGCAATTATTATTGTGCCATTTGGTTTAATCAGTCTTTTCAATTCTTTGATTTGATTTTCTATGTTTGGGACATGTTCTAAAACGTGCCACATAGTAATTACATCAAAAGTATGGCTTTCTAATTCTTCTGTTGAGGCTGAAAATTCCACTCCTTTTTTAACCGCCATTGCTTTTGCTTTTTCATTTGGCTCTACTCCAATTGAGTCCCACCCATTTTGTTTTGCGGATAATAAAAAGTCTCCGGTTCCTGCTCCAATATCTAATAAATTACCTTTTGAAGAACTGCAATTATTTATCAAATTCAACTTGTTTTTTAATGCGATTCCTTTTAAAAAGTGATAGGCTTTTTCAAACAAAGATCTTTTTGAATCGGTGTGGGAAATATAATCATTGCTTTCATAATAGCTGCTTAAAATTTCTGGAGAAGGTTGTGGTGAAGTAATTAACATATCCAGATCTTGATCGTAATATAAGTCGAAAGTCTCTTTAGAAACAGAATAATCAATTACGGCAAGAAAGTGTTTTTTATTATAAATTTCCATCAAATTATTTTGTTTTTAACGAATTTAAACCAATGAAATCATATAATAACAAAATGGTTTCACGTGGAACATTAAATTAATTATCTTCCCATATATATTAATAATACAGAAATATCACTTGGCGAAACACCACTTATTCTTGATGCCTGAGAAATAGTAGCTGGGCGGATTTTCCCAAGCTTCTGCCTTGCTTCAATTGACATTGATTTTATTTTATTATAATCAAAATCTTCTGGGATTTTAACGTCTTCCAAACGCGTTAATTTGTTGGCGTTGTTTCTTTCCTTTTCTATATACCCTGAATATTTAACTTGAATTTCGGCTTGTTCTAAAATTTCTAAATCAACTTCGTTTGAATTGATATAATCCTTTACTTTTTGTAATTGCATCATATCGTTCAATTCGATTTGAGGTCGTGAAAACATCTTAAACATCTTATCGCTTTGGTTCACCAAAGCCGTTTCTTTTGCTTCTAAAATAGGATTTGCTTCATCCGCAGTAATGCTTGTTTCTTTGAAAAAAGCAACCAATTTTTCAGATTCTTTTAGCTTGTGTTCCATTCGTCGCAAACGCAATTCTGAAGCCAATCCTATTTCGTGTGACATTGGAGTCAATCTAAAATCGGCGTTGTCTTGTCGTAAAAGGGTTCTAAATTCTGCTCTTGAAGTAAACATTCTATAGGGCTCTTCTGTCCCTTTTGTAATTAAATCGTCTATTAAAACCCCAATATATGCTTCGTCTCTTTTTAAAATCATTGGTGCTTTTTCTTGAACTTTTAATGACGCATTAATACCCGCCATCAATCCTTGCGAAGCAGCTTCTTCGTAGCCTGTAGTTCCATTTATTTGACCCGCAAAATACAACCCCTCTACCAGCTTAGTTTCTAAGGTGTGTTTTAATTGTGTTGGTGGAAAATAATCGTATTCAATTGCGTATCCTGGGCGGAAAAACTTAACGTTTTCAAATCCCACAACAGAGCGTAATGCTTTGAATTGTATGTCTTCTGGCAGCGAAGTAGAAAACCCATTTACATATACTTCTACCGTATTCCACCCTTCTGGCTCTATAAATAATTGGTGCCTGTCTTTGTCTGCGAAACGATTTATTTTATCTTCTATTGACGGACAATACCTGGGCCCGATACTTTTTATTCTTCCGTTAAACATTGGAGAACGATCAAACCCTTCCCGCAAAATATCGTGAACGTCCAAAGATGTATAGGTCATATAACACGATTTTTGATGTGCTAATGGCTTTGTAAGGTCCGAATAAGAAAATTTATCCGGTTTAGCATCCCCTTTTTCTTCATTCATTTTCGAATAATCCAACGATCTTCCGTCTACCCTAGGAGGGGTTCCGGTTTTCATTCTACCTGATTCAAAACCTGCTTTTACTAAATCTTCCGTAATTCCGTATGCAGCACTTTCACCTGCTCTTCCTCCTCCGAATTGTTTTTCTCCTATGTGGATTAACCCATTTAGGAAAGTTCCATTCGTTAAAACAACAGATTTAGCTTTTATTTCAACCCCTAAAGACGTTTTAATTCCTTTGATTTTTCCATCTTCAATAATTAATCCGCCAACCATTTCTTGATAGAAATCAAGATTTGGGGTTTGCTCAAGCATCAATCTCCATTCTTCTGCAAAACGCATTCTGTCGCTTTGAACTCTTGGCGACCACATTGCAGGACCTTTAGATTTATTCAGCATTTTGAATTGAATTGCAGTTCTATCGGAAACAATCCCTGAATATCCTCCAAGCGCATCAATCTCCCGAACAATTTGTCCTTTGGCAATTCCTCCCATTGCGGGGTTGCAGGACATTTGAGCAATGTTTTGCAAACTCATTGTTACCAATAATGTTTTTGATCCTAAATTAGCTGCTGCTGCTGCCGCTTCTGAACCTGCGTGGCCCGCGCCAACTACAATTACATCGTATATATCTTGAAACAAAATTTTATTTATTTAATGTTCGTTTATTCTTTATTATAAATGTTCCACGTGAAACATTTGCATTTTTTCTTCTTCTTTACTTCGCATTATTTGCTCGTCAGATTCCGATTTGTCCTTGTAGCCGCAATAATGCAAAACGCCATGAACGAGAACTCGTTTGATTTCTTCGAGGAATGTGACGTTATAATCAGATGCGTTTTCACGTACTCTTTCAACCGAAACAAAAATATCTCCGTGTAGCTCATTTCCTAAAGAATAGTCAAAACTGATAATGTCAGTTAGGGCATCGTGGTTAAGGAATTGTTGATTGATTTGGAGTAAATATTCATCGTCACAGAACACGTAATTAATGTCGCCTTCTTTTTTATTTTCCGATAAAATTACAGCAGAAAGCCATTTTGAAAAATCGGCTTCGTGATCTAATTTGAACTGTATTTCGTAGTTAAAACTAATCATTGTTTTTGAAATATTCTTGAACCTTTTGGTTGAAATTGGAACGCAAAGGTAAGGTTTGTCGGTTTAAAATCTCAATCCTATTAATATATTCTTGCAAATTTGAAGGTAGCGCTTTGCTTTGATTATTAAAATCTTTCAGATTTGTTTGCGATTCACGCTTCTTTTCTTCATCTTGTTGCTGCGTTGCTTTTTCTAATTTGAGTAGTTCATATTGTAAATTTAGCATTTTTTGAAGGGTTTCGTTATCGAACCCTTTATTCAATAATTGCTTCTCAATTTGCTTCATTTGATCTAATACGTTTTGACCACTTCCGCCAATTCCTTCTTTATTTAATTCGTTTTGCAGTGCGTCACGAAGTTGTTTTTGCTCTTGATAAATCTTCATGATTTCACCTGCGTTTCCTTCTCCATCTTCGCCGTTTTCTCCTCCTTGGGTATCGCCACCTCCAGACTTTCCGTCTTTGCCATATTTTCCTTTATCGCCTTCGCCCGGTTTTTTTCCATCTCCTGGCTTTTTCCCTTTTTTTATTCCTTCTTTCATCTTTTCGCCAAGGCCTTCTTGCTTTTTAATGATGTCTGGAAGTTGCATTTCTGAGCCTTGTCCCTTGCCTGGCTTTGGTTTCCCGCCTTTTCCAGAGCCAGACATTTGCATTTCGGATTGCATATTATTTAGGGCGTCACTTAGAAAATCAGCCAAATTATTTGCAGATGAAATTGTATATTGTTGGTGTGAAAGCCCTTTTGGAATTTGCGAATTAACAAAACTATCTAAAGCCTTGTCAATATTGTAATGCACGTTTCCGATTTCTTTAGTAACATTTTCGGCAATTTTTGGGTTTCTTAAAGACATGGCAAACAAACTGTCGTCAACGTGTTTGAACTGTTGTTTTAGATTTTGTTGTATTTTTAAATCTTTATTAAATGATGGCGAACCCCGCTTCAGCCCTTTAAACTGCTTCATTAAATCTTCTTGAGAAAAAGAAAATGCCAATAAATTATCAAGGATTTGACGCAACATTTTAATGTCTTCTTCAAGTTGCTCCATTTCTCCACCAGCCATACTTTCGATCATTTGACCGCCCATTTCCTTCATCTTTTTGGCGGCACTTTTCTGTTTTGGTTTGGCTTTGTCTTTCTTATCTTTCTGTAATTCATCGGATGCTTTTTTCAAATCCTCATCAATACTCTTTTCTTTTTCAGCATCTTTTGGAAGATCAACAGGCGCCTTCAACTCTTTATTTTCTTTTTCCAACTCTTTTAAATCCTCTTGGATTTTATCAAATTCCTTATTGATTTCTTCTTGTTTTTCGGCTTTATTATTCTTTTCGTTTTCGGATAATTTATCTTGCTTATCTGCTAATTTATCTAATTTATCCGCAATTTGTTCTGCCTTTTTTTCAACATAATATTTCTTAGTTAATTCAACCAATTGTTCCAAATTCTTGGTTTGGTCTTTACTGGTTTGCTTGAATTTTTCTAATTTGTCAAACAATTCTTCATTCTTAATTTTATCATTTAACTCTTTTAGTTCGTCCAATAATTTTTGATTTTTCTCTAAATCCTTATCTGCTTTTTGCAAACGTTTTTCAAGTTCTTCCTTGAATTCGTCTTTTTTATCGGTTTTAAATTTATCTAGATTGTCTTCCATCTTTTTAGCAAATTCCTTCATCATTTCGTCTTGTTGCTTTTGACGTTTGATGAAATCCTTTACTTTTTGCTGGTCTTTGAATTCTAAACTTTGCTTCTCTTTTCCGTTTTTTTGCAGCTTTTCAATTTCAGAAATTTGCTTGTCTTGGTTTTTTAGAGACTTTTCTAAACTATTGATATTGTTGTTTTGCTCTTGCAGCATTTGATTTTCTTTCTCTTCGTCGGTGGCAACTCTGTTGTAAAAAAGAGATGATTTAGAACTTTTAAAATTATGAAGCACATCGTTGTCAAAAACCTCAAAATAATATTCATAAGAAACGCCTTGAACCACTGGAAGATTGCTTGGAAACGAAAATACAAATTGGTCGTAAATATCTTTTTTAACGGCGATTCTTCCCTGTTTTGCGGTTTGTGGTTTGTCTTTTTCATAGTAAATAACTTGGAGTTTAGATAGCCCATAATCATCTGAAATTTGGCCCAAAACATAGCTTTTAGAAACCTTCAGACTGTCTGGCGCACAGTTCGCATTAATTGTTGGAAACCTATCCTTAATTACAGAAATTTGATAATTCAATTTCTCGTAATTTTTAACTTTACTATTAGATGTAACTATGTTATATTCCGTGTTTTGTGAAATGTTTTTAGTTAATTTGAATGAATTATCGTCTTTCAAGAACGAATAATTAGATTTTAAATCCGACCAATTGACGCTTTGTGTAGCAATCGTGTTTATTTTCCAAGTTACAGAAGTCCCTTCGGGAAGCGCAGCGTTTCCTGTTCCTTTGATGATTTCAGATTTTTTATTTAAATAGGATGGGAAATTTAAGGCCATTTCCAAATTTAAAATTAATGGAACGGTTATAACCGATAATTCAAGCTCTTCTGATGAAACTTCATTTGCTTCCACGTGAAACGAAATAGTGGTTGTTGGTTTCTCGATTTTAAATTGGAATTCCCCATTGTCGGTACTTTCCATGAAATAGCTTTCGTCGCCGATAAAAATCATTGCGTTTTCAGGAATTATTTTTCCTTCAGATTTTACTTTAAGAACGAAATCTTTGTTTTGTTCGGTTTGCAAGTGTTTATTTAAAATAACAAATTTAAAAGGTGCTGGAGGAAGAAATTGTTGTTTGAAATGCACCACTCTATTCAAACTTTGAGATAAAATTTCGCTGTTTCCAGAAATATAAAAGATGGCAAAAAACAATATTGGAAGTAATGCAAGAGGCAAATATTTTTTATTAGCATTAAAATTAATTGCATTTCCAAAAGGGATTGGCTGCAGTGAATTTGCTTTTTGTTGGATGGAGGCTAAAAGTAATTCCGACTTGTTTTTGTGTTCTAATAATTGTAAAAAATTAATCAATTTGTCTCCAACTTCTATAAAATGATTCCCAATAATCTTAGATGCTTGATTATAGTCTATTCCTTTTTGAGCTTTAAATAATTTAAATACTGGAAATAAAATAAAACGGGATAAAAAAAATAATTCAACTGCAATAAACAAGCAAAAAAGTATGGTTCTTGCGGTTGGTTTAAACCAAAAAAAATATTCGACAAAAAGAGTAAGTATAAAATACAGCAAGCCCATTCCAACAAATAAAATTGTCCCACGTAACAATTCGTTGGTATAAAACTTCTTATTAAAGCTTTCTAGTTTTTGATAAATAAGATTTTGATTCTCCAATTTAGGTGTTTCTTATAGAACGCATAAAAGTACAATTTTAATTGAATAACAAAGCGTTAAAATTTTACAAGAAAAATTAATTGTTTATGTAAAATTAGTTTGCTAATTTTAATAAAAAATAAGAGACTCATTATGAAATATTTACTAGCTTATAGCATTCCCTTTGTTGG
>SHWW01000069.1 GCA_009693635.1 Flavobacteriaceae bacterium | reverse complement strand
GTTTCAAAAAAGAAGTGCTTGAAGTTTACTATGAAGGCAAAAATATAGATAATATTTTGACCATGACGGTTGATGATTCTTTGGAATTCTTTAAAAATACAAATCTTACAAAAATAGTTCAAAAACTACAACCTTTACAAGATGTTGGACTGGGATATGTACAATTAGGACAATCTTCTTCCACGCTTTCTGGTGGTGAAGCGCAACGAATTAAATTGGCGTCTTTTCTCGTAAAAGGGAGTAATAAAGACAAGGCGTTATTTGTTTTTGATGAACCTACCACAGGTTTGCACTTTCATGATATTAAAAAATTACTAACCTCATTTGATGCTTTAATCGATAAAGGACATTCTATAATTGTGATTGAACACAATTTAGACCTGATAAAATGTGCCGATTATATAATAGATATAGGCCCTGAAGGTGGAGAGAATGGAGGCCAAATACTTGCTATTGGAACACCCGAAGAAATCATTAAAAGCAAGGCATCTATAACAGGAAAATACTTAAAGGAAAAGCTATAAAGTTATGTGCAAAACTAATGAAAATAAAAAAATACTAAAAATTAATCGATAAAGATTTTCTTAGTAAATCGCTTATCTCCAGATACAATAACAGCAAGATACATTCCTTTACTAAAATTAGAAACAGAAATGGATTCAGTTTGTTTTGCTTGTTCAAATGTTTTAGAAAAAAGGATCTTTCCTTGTAAATCAACCAAGTTAAAAGTATAATTTCTATCTAATTTTCCACAATTTACATAGAGTGTATCTTTAGCAGGATTTGGATAAATAGATCCTTGAAAACTAGCTTCAAATTCTTCGTTTGACATTGAAGCATCCACTACAGCAAAATGCAACATTGCACCAATTGCAGCTTTAGCAACATTATAATTATAGGTAGGATCCATATTAACTAAAAAATCAGTTGGAGTGTGTTTGTGTGTGGTTTCATTTCTTTCAAAAAAACCAGTAATTACTTCATTATTGCTTTGAAATGACATGTAATCAGAAGCATAGGCACGATCTAAAAAGGTATTTAATGGGGAATACAAGCCAACACAAGTAATCAATTCATTTGTAACTTCAGCGGAAGCAGCGTTGTTAGAAGTTGGCGTAGACATATCTCTTTCACATGTTATTGTATTATTAATCATACCCGCAACTCCTCCAACTTCATCTAAATTGAAAACTAATTTAATATTCATTTTTGGAGTAGTACTATTCACAACCGAAGCAACGAAATGTTGACTTCCTTTTAATCCATCTTCTTCACCACTAAAATTGATGAATTTTATGGAATATTGTGTTGGAATATTTTGTAATAATCTCGCAACTTCCAGAATACAAACCAATCCACTTCCATTATCATTAGTTCCTGTGCCATTTATTGAATCGTAATGCCCATCAATAATCACGAAAGTATTTGGATAAACAGTCCCGATTTTAGTTACAATTAGATTTTTGCAAACTGCTGTAGAGCCAGCATAAGTATAAGAATCTTCGGTAATTTGACTTGTTGTGTAACCATAACTCAAATACTTATTTTTCAACCAAGTCAAAGTATTATCAAGCGCAACAGTTCCCCTACGTTTTATACCTAAATTCTCGTATTCGATTAAATTTGATAAAACATTTGAACTAGAACATTGATTAACCACGGAAGCATAATTTGCATTATAAACCTGAGCTGAGGTTTTAAATGCTGGAAAAAAAATAAACGAAAAAAGTGAAAAATAGGTAAAAAAAGGCATCATTTATTTGGATGTATTTCGAAATTTTAGCGAATATAATAAAGAAGTGATAAATTCACAATGAAAAAAGTTAAAAAAACGAAATTAAAACTTCACTTTAGAAATAAATTTATCGAAAAGTTCATTTATTTCAACGGAAATTTTCAATTTATAATTCAATAAACCATAAACTATTGTTATTAAAAGAGATTTAAAAAAAATATTAATTATTGGGTAAAAAGCAAAATCCCAAAAGTAAAACATAAGAAAAACAAGAGTTAAAATACCAAATGAATAAACTGTTTTAATCGTAAATGGAAACAAATTCATTTTCCAGAACACAAAAAGTACTTTAGTCGTATTATAAAAAAATACAGCAATTAAAGTAGCTAAAGCCGCACCAACAATACCATAAATCGGAATTAATATCATATACAATCCAATCATCAGCGCAACTAATACAATTCCGAAAAATAAAAACCATCGGTAATATTTTGAGTTTAAAATAATTGCAGTGTTATTTCCTATAATCATATCATAGAATTTGGATAAACCAATTAGAAAAACTACAGCTATTCCACCTGAATATTCTTGAGGAATCAATTGGTACAGTTCTTTGCAATTCAAGAAAATACCTAACATAATCAAACCTCCAAAAACTTGAAGATTAATGGCGCTTTTTTTATACATTAAATTGAGTTCTTCTAACTTATTTTCATTTAATAATTGAGCCGTAACAGGATAAATAATTTGCATCATCGCCCGACTTGGAACAGAAATAACCATCGCAATAAAAACTGCAACTGAATAAAAAGCGTTATTACTAATGTTTTGATAGGCAGGAATAATTACTTTATCAAAATCAATAAGCATAACGGTAACGGTTCCAGATGCAATAATAAAAATAGAATAACTAAAAATTTCTTTTGAATTATTAGGCAATTGAAACTTAAAAACGGCTCTTTTTACATGCATTGCATAAACCATCATTACAAGACATTGAAATGCATAAACGGCTGAAATAGAATAAACAAAAGTGTCTTTTTGAATCCAATTTTGACTTACCGAAATAAGCAAAAAAAGTACAATTACCCTAGTTCCAACTTCACTCAAGAAATTACCAAAAACCGATTGAAAATGTACTTTTACCCATGCATAAAAGATTTCAAAGTAGCCCATAAAAATCCCAACTAACGGAATTAACCACAAAAATGGAGTAACATTTGGATTTTCATCTAAAATAAAGTATGTAATTTGAGGATAAAAAAAATATAAAAATATAGTTGTCGGAAGTATTACAATCAACGGGAAGTAAAGCATCAAACTCAAAAAATTATCTCGTTCCGATTCTGAATTGTACTTAGAATAAAACCGAATTAAAGTATTTTGAACACCAAATGACATCAAAGGCATCATAATATTCGCAGCCGAAATAACAAAAACTACTATTCCATAATGCAGTTTACCCAAGAAAATCGTGTATAAAAATAAAGCATTAATTGCACCAATTCCAAAACCAAAATAGGTAATTATTGTATTTTTTATGGATTGGTTAATTACGATTCCCATTTTATCTTTTTAGCAAATTAGCTAATTTTTCCGTTAAATTTCGTCGAAAATATTTATTTAAACCAACGGCGTTAGTTTTTAAGTTCCCTTCTAAAAATTGATTAAAATAGTTTGAAATCAAACTTTTTAATTTGTCTTTTTCGGAATAATCAACAAAAATTCCTGTATTGGTATCCATAATTATTTCGGCAAAATCAGAACCTTTTGGACCAATCCCAATTATAGGTCTTTCGGAAACCATATATTCAAATAATTTTCCTGGAATAATGCTTATGGTATCCTCAGAATTTATTTCAATTAACAACAAAACCTGAGATTTTTTTTGCTGTACAATTGCCTCATCGTGAGAAACATAACCAAAATTAATAACGTAATTTTGTAATTGGAATAAGGCAATCGCATCTAAAACTTCCTGGCTTACGGCGCCTATTAATTTCAATTGGAAATGCGACGCAAATGTTGGATTTTCTCTAATTAATTCTGAAATGCTTTCCCATAAAATCCTCGGATTTCTTTCAGACAAAAAAGAGCCAATGTGAGCTAACGAAAATTTTCTGTCTAAAATTTGATTTCCAATTTTCTCAACATCATAGCCATTCGTAATTATTTCAATCGGTTTTGAAGTAATTTGCTTGAATTCGGTTCTTGTGGTTGGACTTGTAACCAAAATCAAATCTGCTGAATTGAGTACTTTATGCTCTAATTCTTTATGTTTATTGGCAGCAAAATCAGATAATTTCATGGCTTTGTGGTACCCAATTGTTGTCCAAGGATCACGAAAATCAGCTACCCATTTTACATTTAATTTTCGTTTTAATTCTAATCCGATTAAATGCAAACTATGTGGCGGTCCCGAAGTGATAATTGTAGTAATTCCATTTTCTGAAATGTACTTTTCTAGAAATTTAACCGATGGTTTCACCCACAATACGCGTGCGTCAGGAATGAAAATATTTCCCCGAATCCAAAGCAAAAATTGTTCTAATACCGATTGTTTTCGCTTATTAGGAATAATTCCTGAACTGATTTTCTTGGTTTTATTTTTAGATAAAAAAGAAGCCCATTGATAGGGTTCTACAATTTTATTTCTAATGATTATAGCTTGACTAGAAACTTCAGAAAGCAAAGCCTCATCTACAATTGGATAAGTCGGATTTTCAGGAATGTAAACGATGGGTTGGAATCCAAAATCAGGTAAATATTTCACAAACTTTAACCAACGCTGAACCCCTGGCCCCCCTGCTGGCGGCCAATAATAGGTTATGATTAAGATTTTATTATTGTCCAAATGCAGCTTCTTTATTTAATATATTTCTTACTCTTTTTTTGTTCAAAATAAACACCCCCAATTAATAATAACAACATTAAAATAGAGCTTATCAATGCTATCGTACTTCCTATTTTTACTACTTGAGGCTCAAACTTGAATTCTATAGAATGTTTTCCAGCTGGAATTTCCATTGCTCGAAGCGCATAATCAGCTCTGAAATGGGATACAGCTTTCCCGTCAATAAAAGCATTCCAACCATCAGCATAATACATTTCTGAGAAAACTGCTAACCCTGAATTTTGGTTGTTAGAAGTATATTTTAAATGGTTTGGTTTGTAACTATTCATCGTAATTGTTGCCAAACTATCTTTTACAAAAGTGGTGTTTTTCAATTGTGTTCCAAATTCTTTTTGGTTAACAATTGCGCCATCTTTGGTGTCTAAACTATCTAATGCTTTCATTTCTTCATCGGGTGAATTTACGAATTTCACTTTTTGAACAAACCACACATTTCCATTAACATTTGGATTCTTGATGGCAAACTCCTCATCTTTTTCATTAGTTTGAAATATATATTTTACATTCAACATATTCAAAACTTCCATATTACTGTTTACTATTTGATAATCAAATAATTCTTGCATTCTTTTGGGTCTAACGGCCGAATAACCTCCAATAGATTTGTGAAAATAAGAAGCTTTTGCACTCAAATATCCTTGAATATCTAAAACTCTAAATTGAGTGGTATCCTGCATGATTTGTTCATCAGTAGGTGACGCGATAAAAGGAACATCAACTTCTCTTGCATTAACAAAATCATTTGCATTAACGTAATTTTTATCTACAAAAAACAAATCGGCAATCATAAAAAAACTAACTGAAATAACAGCAGCAGTAGTTCCTAATTTGTTTTTTGAATACAAATAAAGAGCTACAGTTGCTAAAAGTACAAAAAATGCTGATCGCATTAAATCTGCTACATACAAACTCTTTCTATCCTGAACAAGTGCTTCAATAAAACTAACTCCAAAAGCTTTGTCTTGACCTTGACTAAAAATTTGAAGCAATTGCTGATCTTGTTGACCACAGAAATCAAAAGTACTTTTCATAACAAAAAGACAAATAAACAATCCAAAAACTGTAATTGAAGCTTTCCATAAACTAGACCATTGCTTTTCTTTATCATAATTAAAAAAAGATTGTAATCCCATTATAGCCAATACTGGAAAACATAATTCTAAAATTACTTGTATAGAGGATACCGCTCTAAATTTATCGTAGAAAGGAATAAAATCAATAAAAAAATTAGTAACCAAAGAAAGATTTTTACCCCAAGACAGAGCTAATGAAAATAGTATTCCTAACCAAAAAGCATATTTTAATTTTCGCTTGTCATGAAATAATCCCAAAATAGACAAAAAGAAAATTACTGCACCTATATATGCTGGTGCTTCGACAATAGGCTGTTTTCCCCAATATGTTTTACCGTAACCTTCGGTGTATTGTAATGCTACTTCTGGTGATGCGCCGTTTTGTAACATAAAATTGTAAACACTTGAATCTTCATTTAGCTTTTCTCCATTTCCACCACCGAAAAGCCTAGGGGCAATTAGATTAAAACTTTCTGATATTCCGTAACTATATTCTGTTATATAACTTTTACTTAAAGCAGTATTTTCTGTTTTCTTATTTCCGCTTGAATCAAAAGTCAATTCGCTTTTACCTCTTATACTAAAATCTGTATATTCTTTTGTAGCCAAAATACTAGTGGCATTAGCACCAATGGCTAAAATTCCTGCAATTGCAAAAACTCCAAAAGAAGTTAATAAGGTCTTGAAATCCTTTTCTTTGGCATAATTATAAATGTAAAAACAAGTGATTATCAGAATTAAAAACAACAAATAATAGGTCATTTGAAAGTGATTGGCATTCAATTCTAATGCCGCAGCTATCATAGTAAGCAAACCACCAACGAGAAATCTGCGTTGGAAAACCATGAGAACTCCTGCAACAACTAACGGCATATAAGCAATAGCATGGGCTTTAGCATTATGACCGACGCCAAGAATAATTATTAAATATGTCGAAAAACCAAAAGCCAATGCACCAAAAAATGCTTTCAGAGTATCTGCTTTTAAGACTAATAATAGGACATAAAAACTTAAGAAATAAAGAAATAAATAATCGGATGGTCTTGGCAAAAATCGTAAAGCAGCATCAAATTTGTTAATATATTCGTGGGGATAATTGGCACCCAATTGATAGGTTGGCATTCCTCCAAAAGCAGAATTAGTCCAATACGGTTCTTTATTTTCAGTAGCTCTGAAATCATTTTGTTCCTTTGCCATTCCTGAATATTGAACAATATCGGATTGGGCAATTTTCTTGCCTTGAAGAACGGGATAAAAAAATAATAGGGAAATTAAAATAAAGCCAAAAACGGCAATAGCGTGAGGATAAATTCTTTCTAATATTTTCATTTTTTATTTTTAGATGACTGTAAAAGTAAAAAATAAATCAAACAAATATGAATTTAAAAAAGCAAATGCATCCTGCGACTATTCTATTTCTTCAAAATCAACATATTCTCCTACTTTTTTATTTTCGCGAGGTTTTGTGGCTGTTGAAGTATTAGAAACTTTTTCCTCTTGATTGTCAGAATTTTGTTGGTTTTGGTATTGTTTTTTAAAATTTTGACCCGCTTTTTCAAATACTTTTTTCACCATTATTGGCAAAAGTAAACGCGCCAAAAACTTGAATACATAATAAAACATTAAAATGTAGCAAATAGTTTCTATAAAACCTGAAAAAGAAGCCGTTTCCATAATATAAAATAATTAATACAAAATTAATAAATCATTTTACAAATTACGATAGAATTTTAAAATATGATTCTTAAATAAATAATAAATTATGGTACATTTGAATTGAAATAAATTCATCCCCAAAATTATGACTCGAAGCAATGCTTTATATCTAATAGTAGCAGTATTTACTTCATCAATACTGAATGCGCAATTTACAGATGTAATCAATTCAAATAGACCCGGTAAATCTATGGCGGCATTTTCAGTAGGAAAAACAGTAATTCAAGCTGAAATGGGTTTTTACGGAAGTACCGAAAAACATGACCTTTTGGGTTATGAAGCGAAAGGAGTTGGTTCTGATTTAAACCTACGTTACGGCGCATTTTTAGAACAATTAGAATTCAATCTAGATTTGCAATATCAAAATGACACTTACAAAACTGATTTTGAAAGTAATAGAAGAAAAGCATTCAAACAAACAACTTTTGGTGCTAAATACTTGATTTATGACCCAAACAAAAACTACGAGAAAAAAATAAATGTTTTCAGTTGGAAAGCCAATCATAAATTTAGCTACAGAAGTTTAATCCCTTCTGTTGGTGTTTATGCAGGCTTAAATATCAATTTATCGAAAAATGAATTTTCATTTCCTACAGACCCAAAAATTTGTCCAAAAGCCATGTTGATTACTCAAAATCAATTTGGGAGATTTGTATTTGTAACTAATATTATTGCTGACAAAATTAGTACCGATTACCCATCATACGGATATATATTGACTTTAACCAGAGGATTTACTCCAAAGTGGACTGGTTTTTTGGAAACACAAGCCTATATTAGTGATTTTTATGCAGATAACGTAGCTCGTGGTGGCGCAGCATATTTAATTCAAGAAAATATTCAGATTGATGCCAATTTAGCCGTAAATTTTAAAAACACCCCTTCCCTTTTTGTTGCAGGAATTGGAATTTCTTGGCGTTTCGATGCTAATTATAATGAAGTAATGCTCAGAACTCCTAAAGACAAATCTGAAAAAGATAAAAAAGGAAAAGATAAAAGCAAAAACAAAAAAAGAGTTGATGAAGTCCCAGCTTCAAAAGTAAAATAAAATATGATTACCATAAAAAAAGCGATTACAAAAAAAGAGCTAACAGAATATATAAAATTCCCGTTTTCATTATATAAAAAAAATGAATTTTGGGTACCGCCAATTATTGCCGATGAATTAGAATCGTTTGATAAAACTAAAAATCCAGCTTTCGAAAATGCAGAAGCGTCTTTTTATTTGGCTTATAAAAACAGTGAAATAGTGGGGCGAATTGCGGCTATTATCAATTGGAGCGAAGTTAATGACCAGCAAAAAAAGAAAGTTCGTTTTGGCTGGTTTGATGTAATTGACGATATCGAAGTCACCAAAGCGCTTCTTGAAAAAGTATATGAATTAGGTCGCAAAAACAATTTAGAATATGTAGAAGGGCCGATGGGATTCTCCAATTTAGACAAAGTTGGTGTGCTTACAGAAGGTTTTGACCAACT
>SHWW01000008.1 GCA_009693635.1 Flavobacteriaceae bacterium | reverse complement strand
GTGTAATTTTCATCACGAGCCACAAATGCTTTTCTAATTTGACGGCCTCTTTCTGTTCGAATTGGAATGTTTTGCAAGTTCGGATTATTGGAACTCAACCTTCCAGTAGCCGCTACAGTTTGCAAATAATCGGTATGGATTCGGAGCGTAATCGCATCAACTTGGTTTGGCAACGCATCAACATACGTGTTTTGCAACTTCACCAATTGGCGCCAATCAAGAATTGCTTTTACAATTTCGTGCTCGTTTACCAAGTAATTTAAAATTTCTTCGCCTGTAGCATATTGTCCTGTTTTTGTCTTTTTTTGTTTGGCACCACCAATTTTCAATTTGTCAAATAATATGTCCCCTAGTTGTTTCGGCGAAGCCAAATTGAATTTTTCACCCGCAATTTCATAAATGGTAGTTTCCAATTTTTTGATGTCATTTCCTAAATCGTGTGACAACGATTTCAAGAAATCAACATCTACTCGAATCCCTTCTTTTTCCATATCGGCTAAAACTTTCACCAATGGTATTTCTATTTCTTCAAATAGATTTTTAGTTTCTGTTTTTTCTAATTCTAAGGTAAAAATTTCTTTGAGCTGAAAAGTTACATCCGCATCTTCAACTGCATATTCTTTTATTTCTTCCAATGCAACATCGCGCATCGACCGTTGATTTTTGCCTTTTTTTCCAATTAAATCTTCAATAGATTTTGGAGCATATTTTAAATATGTTTCCGATAAAATATCCATATTATGACGCATATCAGGATTAATCAGATAATGCGCAATCATCGTGTCAAACAGTTTTCCTTTTACAGAAATAGAATAATTGGAAAGTATTTTTAAATCGTATTTTAAGTTTTGACCAATTTTTTCAATACTTTCATTTTCAAAAAACGGAATGAATTTATTGACTAAAATTTGTGCTTCCCCTTGATTTTCTGGAAAGGGAACATAAAAACCTTTTCCTTTTTCATACGAAAATGAAATTCCCACTAATTCCGCGTGCAAGGCATCTAATCCGGTGGTTTCAGTATCAAAACATACAGAAGTTTGATTTTCTAAATTTTGCAAAAGCAATTTCAATCCCAATTCACCTTGAATAATTTGGTAAAAATGGGTTGTGTTTTCTAATGTATTATAATATTGATGGCGTGTTTCATCCGAAGTTTCATCGTAAAGCGTACTTCCAAAAAGATCAAATTGTTCTTCGTTTTTAGGTTGCGGTTTTTTGTATAATTTGGCTTCGTCAACAGGATTGATTTGTGTTGAAGTTCCGCCTTTTCTAAAAATGGCATCAAATTGTTCTGCCATTCTTCTAAATTCCAATTCATTGAATAACGCATCTGTTTTATCAACATCAGGAGTCGATAATTCATAATCGGTTTCGTCAAAAACAACTGGGCAATCCAATAGAATTGTTGCCAATGTTTTAGATAAAATTCCTTTTTCCTTGTTGGCTTCAATATTCTCTTTCATTTTTCCTTTTAGCTTATCGGTATTTGCCAAAAGATTTTCCATTGTGTCAAACTCTTTTAATAATTTTTTGGCTGTAACTTCACCAACACCTGGAAGCCCTGGAATATTATCCGCTGCATCGCCCATCATTCCTAAGAAATCGATTACTTGGTCAGGTCTTTCAATTTCAAATTTTTCAAGAACTTCTGGAATTCCCCAAATCTCAATTCCATTTCCCATTCGGGCAGGTTTGTACATAAATATATTTTCGGAAACCAATTGCGCAAAATCTTTATCGGGCGTAACCATAAAAACTTTATAGTTTTGTTTTTCTGCTTGTTTTGCAATGGTGCCAATTAAATCGTCAGCTTCATATCCTTTTACTTCAATAATAGGAATGTGCATCGCCTTCAATAATTCTTGAATATAAGGAACGGCAATTTTAATTGCATCGGGAGTTGCATCTCTATTAGCTTTGTATTCTGGAAAAATATCATTTCTTAAATCACTTCCTCCTTTATCAAATGCTACAGCTAAATGATCTGGTTTTTCCCTTTTTATAACATCCATCAGCGAATTCATAAATCCCATAATTGCAGAAGTATCTAATCCTTTTGAATTTATTCTTGGGTTTTTTATAAATGCGTAATAACCACGAAAAATTAAGGCATAAGCATCTAAGAGAAATAATCGTTTTTGAGCTGACATATATTATTAAGGTATAATTTAATTTGTAAAAATAAACAAACGTAATCTAAAGTATACGTATCAAGTTAATTTTTATTTAACGGAAGTACATTTTTCTAAATTAAGTTGTTATTTTGTGTAAAATTTTATTTAAATGGGTTTTCGCATACTTTTTCTGTTTCTGATTTTATTAATTACCGACATATACGCCTACCAAGCATTACGAACTTTACTCAAGTTGAAATGGATGCTGGTTTCCTATCAAATTATCAGTTTTTTTCTCCTGATTTTTATTGTATACTCGTTTATGCAATTCGACCGATCCGTTGGTCAATCGAAGCAAACGATGTTCACGATGGGGCTGTTTCTTTTAGTATATATTCCTAAAATTGTAATTGCATTAGTGTTAATGGGTGAAGATATTTTTAGAATTGTTTTTGGAACAGTAAATTATTTTTTAAATTACAACAATGAAATTGATTTTTTTGCTTCAAGACGAAAATTTGTTAGTCAAATAGGTTTAGGATTGGCAGCCGTTCCTTTTTTATCTTTAATTTATGCCGTTACAAAAGGAAAGTACAACTATAAAGTAATTAAACAGCAAATTTTTTTCCCCGATTTACCCGATGCTTTTGATGGCTTTACAATTACTCAAATTTCGGATGTTCACAGTGGAAGTTTTGACAATCCTGATAAAATAAATTATGCTATTGATTTGATAAACGAACAAAATTCAGATATGATTTTGTTTACAGGTGATATTGTAAATACTCATGCTAAAGAAATGTTCCCTTGGATTGATACTTTTAATAGTATCAAAAAACATAAATATGGTAAATTTGCTGTTCTTGGAAATCACGATTACGGGGAATATGTTAATTGGCCAACCGAAAAAGACAAACTGGATAATTTTGAAGCTATAAAAGATTTATACAGTCAAATTGATTTTAAACTTTTATTGAATGAACATACATTTATCCAAAAAGGAGAAGATAAAATTGCACTTGTAGGAGTCGAAAATTGGGGGACTAATTTCAAAAAGGTTGGCGATATTAATTTGGCTTCCGCTAATTTAACTAAGGATGATTTCAAAATTTTAATGAGTCACGACCCTTCCCATTGGGAATACGAAGTGAAAAATCATGAAAAACATTTTCATCTAACATTATCCGGACATACACACGGAATGCAATTTGGGATAGAAATTCCAGGATATTTTAAATGGAGTTTGGCACAATATATTTATAAACAATGGGCTGGATTATACGAAAATAAAGGAAGATACGTTTATGTAAATAGAGGATTTGGCTTTCACGCTTATCCTGGACGGCTTGGAATTATGCCAGAAATTACGGTTATAGAACTAAAAAAAGGAAAATATATAGTGTAATTTGTCAAAATCCTTATATTTGTATTGTATTAATCTCTATTTAGAAGTCTAAATTATATTAAATTTTTGGTTTTATGTCAAAATTTGGAGAACTTATAAATACTCAATTGCCCGTGCTAATTGATTTTTACACGGAATGGAATGAGCCATCGGTTTCTATGCATCCTGTTATTAGAGATGTGGCTGCAGCCCTTGGTGACAAAGCAAAAGTGATAAAAATTGACGTTGATAAAAATCAAGAATTAGCGGATGCTTTACGAATTAAAGGCCTTCCAACTTTGATGATTTATAAAGAAGGTCAGATGGTTTGGAGACAATCTGGAGAGCTTGATGCCAACACAATCATTGGGATTGTTCAAGAGCAGATTTAAGCTCAAAAAACTTCTTTTTTTAATATTATTTTACCCATTCTTTAAAAAACAATCATTTTTTTTATTAAAATAATCATTTTTTACTTTTTTATTCATCATCTCTATCAAAAAGCTTGAACATGTGATTGTACATATTGAAAACTTTTTTATTTTCATTATAGAAATCCAAATCCTTGCTGTCTTTTATCACAATTAGGAGACTTCTATATCTTTCAATATTTGTTACTACTTCCGAAGCCACAGATCCTAATTCAGATGGCTTATAATTGCTAAAATGCCTAAGTTGTTCTTGATATTTAGCTGACAATTCAGTTATTAATTTTCTAGCTTTTTCTTTTTCCCCAATAGCATAATAGCCGCTAGCAAATGGTTCAACCATAGTATAATAATCATAATATTTTAAAGGCATTTTTTCCATGCCTAGGTCAATTATTTCTTCTGCTTTTGCAAATTTACCTTCATTAATTAATTGCTCCATTAACCTCGAGAGATTGGTCCTGTAAGAAATACTATTTCTTCTAGTTTCTGGATCGTGATATATAATAGGACTATCGCCATTACCCCAATCCCATTTTTTTACAACATCATACATTAAATCGGAATCAATTGAACCCATATCGTGTTGGCTTGCATCTTTTGGCAACGGTGTTTTTACAGGAACTAATTTGTAAACCATTCCGTCCAATTGAAGGTAATTTTTCATCCAAATATAATCATCATCGCCAAAACTTCCAGCTGAAAAATATATTGGTCGTTTCCAATTATTATTGGCTACAATGTCCAACATCATCAAACGGTTTTTGTAAATCGCTCGCCCTTTAATATCAATATCAATATAAGGAACTATGGAATCATAAAATTTTGGATTGACCACTTTGTTCTTAATAATGTTGTTTTTGTCAATTAGAAGACGTATTTTATTGGTTGGATAAAAATGAACTTTTTGTCCATTTTGCATATCAACAATTGTTTTTGGATCGTTGCTTTTTGCAAATTCCATAAAACTTTTAATGTCCCATCGCGCATCCGTTAATTGATTGTAGACTATATAATCTAATTTATCACCCACATATTGATCGTGTGAAAACGAAATTGGCAAACCATCAGATTTATATGATTTGCTTTTCATTTGATCAATATACCAATCGGTCATAAACAAACTTGTGTTTACAATTTTGATGTCAGTTCTAACATTCTCAATTTCTTGAGCGTACCAAAGTGGGAACGTATCGTTATCACCAATAGTAAATAAAATCGCATTTTTATCGCAAGAATTCAGATAATTTTTTGCCAATGCAATCGCGGTGTATTTTCCAGAACGATCGTGATCATCCCAGTTTTGAGAAGCCATTAAAACAGGAGCGCCAATCAATGTTACAGCAAGAACAACAGGCCCAGCGATTTTTGGTTGCAAATAATTTTTCAAATAATCATAAATTGCAAATACGCCAATTCCTATCCAAATTGCAAAAACGTAAAACGAACCTACCAATGCATAATCTCTTTCACGTGGTTCAAAAGGTCTTTCGTTTAGATAAACTTTTAATGCCAATCCAGTGAATAAAAACAAAACCAATAGCACATAGAAACTCTTTTGATCTTTTTTAGCGTGGTATAATAATCCGATAATTCCCAGTAAAAACGGAATGAAATAATAGACATTTCTACCTTTATTGTTGAGTGCATCAGAAGGTAAATCTTCTTGTGAACCTAGATGTGCTTCGTCAATAAAATTAATTCCGCTTAACCAATTTCCATCTATTGTGTCATAATTTCCTTGATTGTCATTTTGACGACCCGTGAAATTCCACATTAAATACCTCCAATACATATATCCAAATTGGTATTCAAACATAAAACTAAAATTGTCAATTGTTGTTGGTTTTTCAATGATTAAGTAATCGCCGTAGCTTTTTAAAAATGAAATATAACCTTCATTATCGATTTTTTTTGTTTCATAAGCAGCTCTAAATTCCGCAACAGTTTTTTCAACTTCATTGCGTAATTGCGCGGTTGCTTTTCCAACTTCTTCTTCGGTTAATTTATTTACATCTATTCCATATTCACCTAATTCGTCTTCATACGGATGATTTGAATCGATTTTAAATTCTAACGGATGCGTAAAATTCATATAATTCTCTACATGTTCCGTGCTCCATAATCGGGGTAAAATCGATTTGTGATTGTCGTCACTATTTTGTTCCGCGTTTTTAAAATTATTAGTAATGATATATTTTCCGGTTTTATAATCTCTTTCGTAGTTGGGCGCTTTATCTAAATAAGGCGTTTCTTTATCTAAACCTGCAAAAGTATCTGAGTATTGAGGCCCATAAAACAAAGGATTAACGCCGTATTGCTCTCTGTTGTAATACGCTAAAACTTCTGCTGCATCCGATGGTTTATTTTCGTTAATTACGGTATTTGCATTAGCGCGAATTGGCAACATCATCCAAGTTGAAAAACCAATTAAGATAAATAATATGCAAAGAATCAAAGTATTAATCTGAACATATCCTTTTGACTTCGTGTATTTAATACCAAAATAAAACAAACTTATCAATAATAATGTTACGAAAATAGTTCCAGAATCAAACGGCAATCCCATTTCATTGACCATAAAAATCTCCGCTTTTCCAAAAAATGCCATGGTCCAAGGCAATAATAATTTGAATATAAATAACAAAACAGCAACCACAACAACATTAGCAATGATGAAATTTTTAACAGTTACGATTTTGTAATTTTTGAAGAAATATAAAAATCCAATCGCAGGAATAGTCAATAATGCCATAAAGTGAACGCCGAAAGAAAGGCCAATTACCAATGAAATTAACAGCAACCATCTGTTTCCTCGTGGTGTATTCATGTCTTGTTCCCATCTCAAACCAAGCCAGAACAACAATGCTATAAACAAAGTTGCCATGGCATAAACCTCGGCTTCAACGGCATTAAACCAAAAACTATCAGAAAAAGTGAAAGCCAATGCACCAATAAAGGCACTTCCTAAAATTACAATTGCGTTATTTTTTGAGATTGGTTCGTTTGAACCTTCGTAATCATTGGAATTAGCAATTGAATTAACTATTTTTCTAATTAACAGTGTAGAAGACCAAAAAAGAAATAATATGGTGAATGCGCTTGAAAATACCGACATCATATTTACCATCAATGCAATGTGTTTAGCATCGGTAGCAAACATGGCAAAAAAGGCACCAATCATTTGAAAAAGAGGTGCTCCGGGCGGATGTCCTACTTCTAATTTAGCCGCTGTGGCGATGTATTCCCCGCAATCCCAAAAACTCATGGTAGGCTCAACGGTGAGCGTGTAGCTCGTTAATGCTATTGCAAATGTGATCCAACCTAAAATGGTATTCCATTTATTAAAATTGAAGTTTGTCATATATAGTAAGAATTTTACTTTTTTTTGATGTACAAAGAAAATGTTTTTTTGCTTAAAGAAATGCTAAATATTTATTTTTAATTTTTTTATA
The DNA here is from genome assembly GCA_009693635.1 of Flavobacteriaceae bacterium. Lineage (GTDB taxonomy): Bacteria > Bacteroidota > Bacteroidia > Flavobacteriales > Flavobacteriaceae > Flavobacterium. Next base: position 35,297 of record SHWW01000008.1, on the reverse strand, counting down.
TAAAAAATTTGTGGAACTTAAAATTTCGTTTAATTTTGCACTCGCTTTAAAGCAATGGAATTGGTCTATGGTGTAATGGTAACACAACTGTTTTTGGTGCAGTCTTTCTAGGTTCGAGTCCTAGTAGACCAACAAAAAACTCCTCAAGAAATTGAGGAGTTTTTTTATGCTTAAAATCTTAATAATTAAATGTTTTGTCAATAAGATTTAGAATGATTTTTGATTTATAAAAAAAATAGTATATTTGCATCGTTATTTATATGAAAGATTAGATAATGAGGCACGCATTGCGTGCCTCTTTTTATAAAAGCTATGACATTTAAAGATAAAGTAAGTTGCTCATTGGAAGAAGCATTAGTAGAAAAGCCATCACTTTTTTTAATAGATATGGCCATAAGTGATAGTTTTAAAATAACAGTTACTTTAGATTGCGATTCCGGGGTAGCCTTGCAAGATTGCGTTGATATCAGCCGTTCTATAGAGAATAATTTAGATAGAGAAGAATGTGATTTCTCATTAGAAGTCGCTTCAGCAGGAGTTTCATCGCCATTAAAAAATATTCGCCAATATAAAAAAAACATTGGAAGAACACTTCAAGTGGAAACCCAAACAACTACAATAGAAGCAAAATTAACAGATGCTAATGATGATTTTATAGTTTTAGAATGGGAGGCAAGAGAGCCTAAAAAAATTGGAAAAGGGAAAGAAACCGTTCAAAAAAGAGAAGAAATCCCTTATTCAGAAATAAAAAAAGCAATAGTTTTAATAATTTTTTAATAGATAGAGCATGGAAAATTTAGCTTTAATCGATTCGTTTTCAGAGTTTAAAGACGATAAACTTATTGATCGTGTAACGCTAATGGCGATTTTAGAAGATGTGTTTAGAAACGCATTAAAAAAGAAATTTGGTTCAGATGAAAATTTCGATATCATTATCAATCCTGATAAAGGAGATATGGAAATTTGGCAAAGAAGAGTTATCGTTGCTGACGATGATTTAGATTTAGACCATCTTGAAATAACTTTAACAGAAGCCAGAAAAATTGAACCTGATTTTGAAATTGGGGAAGAAGTTTCTGAAGAAGTAAAATTGGTTGATCTTGGAAGAAGAGCAATTTTGGCTTTACGTCAGAATTTAATTTCTAAAATCCATGAACACGATAATACAAATTTATACAAACAATTTAAAGATTTAATAGGCGAAATATATACTGCAGAAGTTCATCACGTTCGACCTAGAGTTGTAATTTTGGTTGATGACGAAGGCAATGAAATTATATTACCAAAAGAAAAACAAATTCCCTCTGACTTTTTCCGAAAGGGAGATAACATTCGTGGAATAATTGAAAGCGTTGAATTAAAAGGAAGCAAACCTCAAATTATTATGTCAAGAACATCTGAATTGTTCTTAGAAAAATTATTTGAACAAGAAATTCCTGAAGTATTTGACGGTTTAATTATGGTTAAAAAAGTTGTTAGAATTCCAGGCGAAAAAGCAAAAGTAGCTGTAGATTCTTATGATGACAGAATTGACCCAGTGGGTGCTTGTGTTGGTATGAAGGGGTCTCGTATCCATGGAATTGTTCGCGAATTAGGAAACGAAAATATAGATGTTATCAATTATACTGATAATATTCAATTGTTTATTACAAGAGCATTGAGTCCTGCAAAAGTTTCTTCTATTAAAATTAATGAAGAAACAAAAAGAGCAGAAGTATTCTTGAAATTAGAAGAAGTATCAAAAGCAATCGGACGTGGCGGACATAACATCAGATTAGCAGGTCAATTAACAGGTTACGAGTTAGATGTAATTAGAGAAGGAAGCACGAATGAAAATGATGATGATGTTGAATTAACAGAGTTTTCAGATGAAATTGAAGCATGGGTAATTGAAGAATTTGCAAAAATTGGATTGGATACTGCAAAAAGTGTTTTAGGACAAAATGTCAATGATTTGGTTAGACGAACAGATCTAGAAGAGGAAACAATTTTAGATGTAATGAGAATATTGAAAGAAGAATTTGAAAGCTAGTTGATTTTTCTTCCAACAACACACAAAAAGGTAATAATAAAAAGGTTTTATGTCTGAAGAGAGAGTAATTAGAATAAACAAGGTTTTAAGGGAATTGAATATTTCGTTAGAAAGGGCTGTGGATTATCTTAAGGATAAGGGAATTGCTATTGATGCTAATCCAAACGCAAAAATTTCTGATAAGGAATTCAGTATTCTTCAAAATCAATTTGCAGGCGATAAGGGCAACAAAGAAGCTTCGAAAGAAGTAGGGGAAGAAAAAAGAAAAGAAAAAGAAGCTTTGCGTATCGAAAGAGAAAAAGAAATCGATGATAAACGCAAGCTAGATGATGATCGTCAAAGACAGCAGCAAGAAGTTATCAAAGCGAGAACTTTTGTTACTGCGCCAAAGCAAGTAGGTATGTTGGATTTAAATCCAAAAAAGGCTACTCCCGCTCCATCTGAAGCAAAGACAGATGTTGTAAAATCTACTCAAGCCAAAGTTGTTGTTGAATCAAAATCAAAATCTGAAGCCAAAGACAAAGAAGTAGTTGAAGCTCCAAAAGCAAAACAAGTTTCTGCTAAAAAAGAAGTTAAAGAAGCTTCAGTTGCAAAAGTAAAAACTCCAAAAGCAGATGTTGAAGTTCCTTTAGAAGATTTTACTACGCAATACCAAAAATTATCTGGCGCTACATTGACAGGGCAAGTAATTGATTTATCTCTATTTAATAAACCAAAAAAGAAAAAAGAAGATCCCAAAATTACTCCAAACAAAACAGGTGGGCAAGCAGTACCAGGCGCAAATAATCCTAATAAAAATAAAAGAAAAAGGATTATTACTAAGCCAGGCGCGCTAAGACCTCCTTCAGGGCCTTCAGTTCCTTCAGTTCTGGGTTCGACAAATCCTAATAAAATAACTCCTAATGCTGGAGGTGCTAGCGGAGGTTTCAATGCCAACAGAACTGCAAGACCTGGATTTGTAAAAGGAGCTAAACCTGCAATTATTGCTAAAGTTGAGCCCACAGAAGAAGAAGTTAAAAATCAAATACGTGAAACTCTAGAAAAACTTCAAGGAAAAGGAGGTAAATCAAAAGCTGCAAAATACAGAAGAGATAAAAGAGATACGCACCGTCAAAAATCGGATGACGAGCAAAGAGCCATTGATGAAGGTAGTAAAACTATAAAAGTTACCGAATTCGTTACTGTTGGTGAAATTGCTATAATGATGGATGTGCCAATTACAAAAGTGATTGGAACGTGTATGTCACTTGGAATAATGGTTACGATGAACCAGCGCCTTGATGCAGAAACATTAACTATTGTAGCCGATGAATTTGGATATGAAGTAGAATTTATAACTGTTGACATCGAAGAAGCTATTCAAGTTGTTGCTGATAAAGAAGAAGATTTATTATTCAGAGCGCCAATTGTTACCGTAATGGGACATGTTGATCACGGTAAAACCTCTTTATTGGATTATATCCGTAAGGAAAATGTTATCGCGGGTGAATCTGGAGGAATTACACAACATATTGGAGCCTATGGAGTTACCTTAGATGATGGACAAAAAATAGCATTTTTAGATACACCGGGTCACGAGGCATTTACTGCAATGCGAGCCCGTGGAGCTCAAGTTACTGATATTGCAATTATTGTAATTGCTGCGGATGACGATATAATGCCTCAAACTAAAGAAGCAATTTCTCACGCTCAAGCAGCAAATGTTCCAATCATTTTTGCCATCAATAAAATTGATAAGCCAAATGCAAATGTTGAGAAAATAAAAGAAAAATTAGCAGGGATGAATTTACTTGTTGAAGATTGGGGTGGAAAAATTCAATCGCATGATATTTCTGCAAAAGTTGGAACAGGTGTAAAAGAATTATTAGAAAAAGTATTGCTTGAAGCAGAAATATTAGACTTAAAATCCAACCCAAATAAAGCCGCACAAGGAACTGTTGTTGAAGCTTTCTTAGATAAAGGGAAAGGATATGTTTCTACTATATTGGTGCAACATGGAACTTTGAAAGTAGGCGATTATATGCTTGCTGGAAAACACCACGGTAAAATTAAAGCGATGCACGACGAACGAGGAAATATCATAAAAGAAGCGGGGCCTTCAACGCCAGTTTCAGTATTGGGATTGGATGGAGCTGCAACTGCTGGAGATAAATTTAATGTTTTTGAGGATGAAAAAGAAGCGAAACAAATTGCGTCAAAAAGATCTCAATTGATGCGTGAACAATCTGTTCGTACCCAACGTCACATTACGCTTGATGAAATTGGACGAAGAATTGCATTGGGTCAATTTAAAGAATTGAATATCATCTTGAAAGGAGATGTGGATGGTTCTGTTGAGGCATTATCTGATTCGTTCTCTAAATTATCTACGGAAGAAATCCAAATTAACATAATACATAAAGGAGTTGGAGCTATTACAGAAACTGACGTAATGTTGGCTTCTGCATCAGACGCAATTATTATCGGATTTAATGTTCGTCCTGCTGGAAATGCAAGACAATTGGCTGACAAAGAAGAAATTGATATCCGTTATTATTCAATTATTTATGCCGCTATTGACGACTTGAAAGATGCAATGGAGGGTATGTTAGCTCCTGAAATGAAAGAAGAAATTCTTGGAACTGCAGAAATTAGAGAGATATTTAAAATCTCAAAAGTGGGTTCTATCGCGGGAAGTATGGTTATGGAAGGTAAAATAGTTAAAAATGCCAAAATGAGAATCATCAGAGAAGGCGTAGTTGTCTTTACGGGAGAATTATTAGCTTTAAAACGTTTTAAAGATGATGTTAAAGATGTCGCTAAAGGATATGATTGTGGTATACAAATAAAAGGATACAACGACATTGAAGAAAGTGACGTTATTGAATCTTATCACGAAGTTGCAATTAAAAAGAAACTAAAATAGAATTTAGTTTATAAAAAACGTCCCGAGCAATCCGGGACGTTTTTGTTTTAAGAAAAAAGGAAATTATTTATTGGGTTTTATAACAAAAGCATTGGGATGTTTTTTAATTAAAAGCATCAAATTCCTTTCGGCTTCAATTCGAGTTTTGAAATTTCCAACCCAAACTTTATAAGTTGGAGTGTAAAAAACTATTGTTCCGTCAAAAGCTAAAAAATCTCGGTTAAAATCTGTTAATATCTTTTTAGAAGTTTCAATATCACCAGTATAGATTTGAATTTTATATATGTCATTTACAGTAGTAGTCGCGTTTATTTTTCTTTTTTCATTTAATAAAATTTTAAATTTTGGGTTTTGAAAAACGGTAACTTTTTCATCTTGAGCACATATACTTGAGTTGCATAAACAAAAAATTATTGTAGCTTGAAAAGCTCCTCTTATGGATAAAATTTTCATAAAGTGGTGATTTTTACACAAATGTACTATTTATTAAATATCTTCAAATCTTTTTGTTATTTAGAATTAATATAAATTAATATTTTAGATAGTTTTAGGTTTTTGAGAATAGTTCTTAAGTCGTATTTTTGTGCAAGTTTTAAAAGAGCTGTTGTGTTTTAATGTGATTTTCACGTCAAATTCAAGGCTTTATTTTAGTCGATAATTAGTATAATAATATGAAAAACGTGGGTAACCATAATTCGATTTCAAGAAGTTTGATTTTTAGTTTAGCTGCAATGCTTACTTTATCAGCTACTTCATTAGCGCAAACTACCGCTCCAGCTGAGCCTTCGACTACAGCAGTTGTTGTCCCAGCGGCTTCTGGTGGAGATCCTATAAAAGGTAAAGATCTTTTCAATTCTCAATGTGCTGCCTGTCATAAGCTTGATGCTAAAATGACTGGTCCTGCTTTAAGAGGGATCTCTTCAAGGCTTACTAACGAGTGGCTTTACAAGTGGATTCGCAACAGTCAAGAGTTAATTAAATCTGGCGATGCAGAAGCAGTAAGAGTTAGTAAGGAATACAACGGTTCAGTAATGAATGCGTTTCCACAACTAACAAATGCAGATATTGATAACATTATTGCATATACATCAGAACCAAAAGTTGAAGCTGCTGCACCAACAGCAATGACTGCAGCACCTCCAGGAACCGCTAATAATACAGGAGGAATTTCCAATGATGTTGTTCTAGGTGCATTAGCCGTTGTTATGTTGATGCTTATTGTGATGCTGTTTTTAGTCAACAATGTACTGTCTAAAGTAGCTAAAGCAAACGGAATTGAATTGCCTAAAAAAGAACCAACAACCCCAATTTGGAAAGCTTTTGCTAAAAACCAATTTTTAGTTTTAGTAACTACGATAATATTGTTACTTGCAAGTGCTTATTTTGTATATGGGTATTTAATGCAAGTTGGTGTTGATCAAAATTATGAACCTATTCAACCGATACATTATTCTCATAGAATACACGCTGGAAGTAATGAAATTAATTGTAAATATTGTCACTCTGCAGCACGTGTAAGTAAAAATGCGGGAATCCCTTCATTGAATATTTGTATGAATTGTCATAAAAATATTGCTGAAGTTTCAGATACAACTGCTACTGCAGACTATTCAAAAGCATTCTACGATGGAGAAATACAGAAACTTTATAAGGCTGTAGGTTGGGATCAAGAGAATCAAAAATATACTGGAAAAACAGAACCTGTAAAATGGGTGAAAATACACAACTTACCTAGTTTTGTATATTTTAATCACTCACAACACGTAACTGTTGCAGGAATAGAATGCCAGACTTGTCACGGACCAGTTCAAACTTATGAAATCCAAAAACAATTTGCGCCACTTACCATGGGATGGTGTATTAATTGTCACAGAAAAACGGAAGTTAAAATGGAAGGAAATGGTTATTATACTAAAATCCACGCCGAACTTTCAAAAAAATACGGAGTTGACAAGCTTACAGCTGCCCAAATGGGAGGTTTAGAATGCGGAAAATGTCACTATTAATAAATTATTAAGAAGCTAATATATATATAATGTCATCAAACAAAAAATACTGGAAAAGTGTTGAAGAACTAGACTTAAATAGTTCTATTGTTGATACGCTTAGAAATAACGAATTTGTTGAAGAAATTCCTACAGACGAATTTTTAGGAGATAAATCATCTTTATCATCATCAGCAACAACTCGTAGAGATTTTCTTAAGTACGTAGGATTTACTACAGCCGCTGCATCACTAGCAGCCTGTGAAGGTCCTGTGCATAAGTCAATTCCTTATGTTTTACAGCCAGAACAAATCATCCCTGGAATTGCAGATTATTATGCAACTACCGTTTTTGATGGTTTTGATTTTGCTAATCTTTTAGTAAAAACACGCGAAGGTCGTCCAACAAAAATTGATAACAACACCTTAACGGGTGCGAATTTTACAGCAAATGCAAGAATTCACGCATCTATATTATCATTGTACGACAGTATGCGTTTGAAAGAACCAAAAATTGCAGGTAAAAATACAACTTGGACAAACGTTGATGCCGATGTAAAAGCAAGTTTATCTGATGCAAAAGCAAAAGGAGGTCAAATAGTTTTATTGACAAATACTTTAGCAAGCCCATCAACTGAAAAGTTAATTGGGGAATTTATTGCTCAAAATCCAACTGCAAAACACATTATATATGATGCAGTTTCTGAATCAGAAGCTTTAGATGCTTTTGAAACAGTTTATGGTGAAAGAGCGTTAGCTAATTATGACTTTTCTAAAGCAGCATTAATTGTTTCTGTTGGAGCTGATATCTTAGGAGATTGGCAAGGTGGAAATTACAGCGCTGGATACGCAAAAGGTAGAATTCCTCAAAACGGAAAAATGTCTCGCCATTATCAATTAGAAGCAAATATGACTTTGTCTGGTGCTACTGCTGATAAACGTGTGCCAATGTCAACTGCTAATCAAAAGCAAGCTTTAGTTAAAATATATAATGTTATTACTGGTTCTGCTGTTGCGTCTTCTTTAGACAAAGAGTTTGATGCAGTTGTAACAAAAGCAGCACAACAATTGAACGCTGCAGGAAGTAAAGGAGTTTTAGTTTCTGGAATTCAGGATAAAAACGCACAACTTTTAGTTTTAGCAATCAATCAAGTTCTTGCAAGTGATGCTTTTTCAACAAGCGGAACAAGACAAATCAGAAAAGGATCAAGCGAAAAAGTGGCTCAATTAATTAAAGATATGAATGCGGGAAGTGTTCACACTTTAATAATGAGTGGGGTGAATCCAGTTTATACTTTACCAAACAGCAAGGATTTTATTGCAGGTTTGAAAAAAGTAAAAACATCCGTTGCCTTTTCATTGAAAGAAGATGAAACGGCTTCAATTACTACAATTGCTGCTGCAGTTCCACATTATTTAGAATCTTGGGGAGATGTTAGCATCACAAAAGGGTCTTATGCTTTAACTCAACCAACAATTCGTCCTTTATTTAACACCAAACAATTTCAAGACGCTTTATTATCTTTTAATGGTATTGCTGGAAATTTCTACGATTATTTAAAAGCGAATTCAACCTCTCAAATAGCAGGGTCTTCTTGGAATAAAGTGTTACACGATGGGGTTTTTGTAGCAACTTTAATTCCAATGGCAACTGCAAATGTAGCAAATTATGCCGCTGCCGCAAATGCGTTAGCAACTTCAAAAAAAGCTGCTGGATTTGAATTGGTTTTATATACAAAAACTGGTTTAGGGGATGGTCAGCAAGCAAACAACCCTTGGTTACAAGAATTCCCAGATCCAATTACAAGAGTTTCTTGGGATAATTATGTAACTGTATCAAGATCAGATGCTGATCAATTAAAAATGACTAATGAAATCGTAGCAAATGGTGGATTGAATGGAAGTTATGCAACACTAACAGTTGGTGGTGTGAAAATCGATAATGTTCCCGTAATTGTTCAGCCAGGACAAGCAAAAGGAACAATTGGTTTGGCATTAGGTTACGGTCGTAAAGCGGCTATGAAAGAAGAAATGATGGTAGGTATAAATGCTTACTCTTTATATAATGGTTTCAATAAAGTACAATCTGCACAATTAACAAAAGCTTCTGGAGATCACGAATTTGCTTGTGTTCAAGGACAAAAAACGTTAATGGGTCGTGGCGATATTATTAAAGAAACTTCACTAGAAATATTCAATACAAAAGATGCTGAACTTTGGAATATCCAACCAAAAGTATCTTTGAACCACGAAGAAGTTGCTGCAACTTCCGTTGATTTATGGGATTCATTTGATCGTTCTGTTGGACATCACTTTAATCTTTCTGTTGATTTAAATGCCTGTACAGGTTGCGGTGCTTGTGTAATTGCTTGTCACGCAGAAAATAACGTTCCAGTTGTTGGAAAAACTGAAGTAAGAAGAAGTCGCGATATGCATTGGTTGCGAATTGACAGATATTATTCTTCAGAAGATTCTTTCGCTGAAGACAACGAGAAAAAAGAAAATTTTGACGGTTTATTTGGAGACAAAGGTTCTTTGGGTGGATTTGGCGAAATGGAAAAAGCGGCAGATAATCCTCAAGTTTCATTTCAACCAGTAATGTGTCAACATTGTAATCACGCACCTTGTGAGACTGTTTGTCCAGTTGCTGCAACATCTCACGGTCGTCAAGGTCAAAACCAAATGGCCTATAACAGATGTGTTGGTACAAGATATTGTGCAAACAACTGTCCTTATAAAGTGCGTCGTTTTAACTGGTTCTTGTACAGCAAAAACAGCGAGTTTGATTATCACATGAATGATGATTTAGGTCGTATGGTATTGAATCCAGATGTAAATGTTCGTTCAAGAGGGGTTATGGAAAAATGTTCAATGTGTATTCAAATGACACAAGCAACAATTTTGAAAGCCAAAAACGAAGGTAGAGAAGTTATCGAAGGGGAATTCCAAACTGCATGCTCAAAAGCTTGTTCTACTGGAGCAATGGTTTTTGGAGATATAAATGTAAAAGAAAGTCCAATCGCTAAATTAGTTGAAGACGATAGAATGTATCATTTATTAGAGCATGTTGGAACAAAACCAAATGTTATCTATCACGTTAAAGTTAGAAATACATAAAATTAGATAAATGAAATTAGTGAAATTTATGTTTCATTAATATCGTTTCTAACTTTATAACTATATAAATTAATAAAATAAAAAAAGGATATGTCTCATATATACGATTCTAGTATTAGAAAACCTTTAGTTATAGGAAATAAAACCTATCACGATGTTACCGAAGACGTAGCTGCGCCTGTTGAAGGTAAAGCAAATAAACATTGGTGGATTGTCTTTTCAATCGCTTTAGCCGCTTTTCTTTGGGGAATAGGTTGTATTATTTACACTGTTTCAACTGGTATTGGAACTTGGGGATTAAATAAAACGGTTGGTTGGGCTTGGGACATTACAAATTTCGTTTGGTGGGTTGGTATTGGTCACGCAGGAACATTAATTTCTGCCGTATTATTATTGTTCCGTCAAAGATGGAGAATGGCAATTAACCGTTCGGCAGAAGCAATGACAATTTTCTCAGTAATTCAAGCAGGTTTGTTTCCAATTATACACATGGGTCGTCCTTGGTTAGCGTATTGGGTACTTCCTATTCCAAATCAATTTGGATCATTATGGGTAAATTTTAACTCTCCTTTACTTTGGGATGTATTTGCAATTTCTACTTATTTATCTGTATCTACTGTTTTCTGGTGGACAGGTTTATTACCTGATTTCGCTATGTTGAGAGACAGAGCTATTACTCCTTTTAATAAAAAAATCTATTCTATTTTAAGTTTCGGATGGAGCGGAAGAGCAAAAGATTGGCAACGTTTTGAAGAAGTATCTTTAGTACTTGCTGGCTTAGCAACGCCACTTGTACTTTCTGTACACACAATTGTATCAATGGATTTTGCTACTTCGGTAATTCCAGGATGGCATACTACAATTTTCCCGCCTTATTTTGTGGCAGGAGCTGTATTCTCTGGATTTGCAATGGTAAATACGTTGCTTATTATTATGAGAAAAGTATCTAATCTAGAAGCATATATCACGGTTCAACACATCGAATTAATGAATATTGTAATTATGATTACAGGTTCTATCGTTGGAGTTGCCTATATTACTGAATTATTCATCGCATGGTATTCTGGAGTGGAATACGAACAATATGCATTTCTTAACAGAGCTACTGGGCCTTACTGGTGGGCATACTGGTCAATGATGACTTGTAATGTTTTCTCACCACAATTCATGTGGTTCAAAAAATTAAGAACAAGTATTATGTTTTCTTTCATTATTTCCATAGTAGTAAACATTGGAATGTGGTTCGAAAGATTTGTAATTATTGTTACTTCATTACATAGAGATTACCTTCCGTCTTCATGGACAATGTTCTCGCCTACTTTCGTAGATATTGGAATATTCATTGGAACAATTGGTTTCTTCTTCGTTTTATTTTTACTTTATGCAAGGACATTCCCAGTAATCGCTCAAGCGGAAGTAAAAACAATTTTGAAAGCAACAGGACAGAATTATATTAATGACAGACAAGCAAATAAAGATTCACATCATGAGTAATAAAGTTATTTACGCTATATATAACGACGATGATATTTTGATGGATGCAGTGAAAAAAACACGCGCAGCTCACCACCATATTGAAGAAGTTTTTACGCCTTTTCCAGTTCATGGATTAGATAAGGCAATGGGATTGGAACCTACAAGACTAGCAATTTGTGCTTTCATTTATGGTTGTATCGGTTTGTCAGTTGGAACTGCAATGATGAATTTCATAATGATACAAGATTGGCCTCAAGATATTGGTGGAAAACCAAGTTTCAGTTATTTGGAAAATATGCCAGCATTTGTTCCAATTATGTTTGAACTTACTGTGTTCTTTGCAGCGCATTTAATGGTTATTACGTTTTATATGAGAAGTAAATTATGGCCTTTCAAAGAAGCCGAAAATCCTGATGTCAGAACAACTGATGACCATTTTTTAATGGAAGTTGCAGTGCATAACAACGAAAAAGAGTTAATTTCTTTCTTTCAAAGTACAGGTGCAGTAGAAGTTAAAGTAATAGAAAAGCATTAATAGAAGATATGAAAACGATATATAAAATAACAATTTTATTAGGTTTGTCAGCATTAGTAACTTCTTGTCATGATAATTTAAAACCAAATTATCAGTACATGCCTAATATGTATGAACCAGTAAGCTACAATACTTATTCTGAATCATCGGCATTCAAAAATGGCAAAGAAGGTCAACTACCTGCAGAAGGTTCTTTGAATAGAGGATTTGAAGTATATGAATATGAAAACTCAACAGTTGGTTATGATTTAGCTAAAGCAAATCTTAAATCTCCTTTAGACTCTTTATATACATCAGATAAAGAAAAGTCTAAAGAATTATTTGAAATTTACTGTGCAATTTGCCATGGAAATGCAGGAAACGGTCAAGGCAAATTAGTGACTCAGGGTAAAATTTTAGGAGTTCCAAATTACAAAGACAGAGTGATTACAACAGGTAGCGTTTTTCATGTACTTAAGTATGGTATAAATTCTATGGGTGCCTATTCAAATCAATTGGATGCCCACGAACGTTGGTTAGTTGCAACTTATGTAATGAAACTAAAAAGCGAATTATAATTGTAGAACAAAATCATCTTTATAGATATGTACACATTTTCAAGTAAATTAAAAACATTCTCTTTTATTCTAATGCTTCTTGGAGCACTTGGAATTGGGTATGGTTTTTTAACTGCCCCAAAAGATATTCAAGAAGTTGAAACTATCCTTTCCGCAGAAACACACAACGAATCAGGTAAAAATGCACACGAAACTCATGCTGTTGAAGGAGAAAATTTGGAAAAAGCTGCAGAAAAACATAAAGAACATTTGGAACATGTTTTGCATCAATTGCAAAATAAACCATGGGCTGCTTTATATGTTGCATGTATTTTCTTCATGCTTATTTCATTAGGAGTTTTAGCTTTTTATGCCATTCAACAAGTGGCACAAGCAGGTTGGTCACCAGTATTATTCAGAGTAATGCAAGGAATTACAGCTTATTTGCCTGTAGGTTCAATTATCTTTTTTGTAATTTTAGTTTTATGTGGTCTTCATTTTAACCATTTATTTATTTGGCTAGATCCAGAAGTAGTCGCACACGATAAATTAATCCAAACCAAATCTGGGTATTTAAACTTCCCTTTTTGGATTGTTAGAGCAGGAATCTTCCTTTTAGGTTGGAATGCATATCGCTATTTTTCAAGAAAAAATTGTTTGGCACAAGATGAAGCTAATGACAATAGTTTTTACAAAAAGAATTTTAACATTTCTGCAATGTTCTTGGTTTTCTTTATCGTTACTGAATCTATAATGTCTTGGGATTGGATTATGTCAATTGATCCTCATTGGTTCAGTACACTTTTCGGATGGTATGTTTTTGCAAGTTTCTTTGTAAGCGGTATCACAACAATTTGTATGATTACTTTGTATTTAAAATCTAAAGGGTATTTAGAACATGTTAATACAAGCCATATTCATGATTTAGCTAAATTTATGTTTGGTTTCAGTGTGTTTTGGACCTATTTATGGTTCTCTCAATTCATGTTGATTTGGTATGCAAATATTCCTGAAGAAGTAACTTACTTTGTAACAAGAATTGAATTATACAATCTTCCATTCTTCGGAGCGGTTGTTATGAATTTCTTATTCCCAATATTAATTTTAATCAATACCGATTTCAAAAGAATTACATGGATTTTAGTTATGGCTGGAACAGTAATTTTATTAGGTCACTATGTTGATTTCTTTAATATGATAATGCCATCAGCAGTTGGTGATCAATGGTTTATAGGTATTGCAGAAATTGGTTCCGTATTTTTCTTCCTTGGATTGTTCATTTTTGTTGTGTTTACAGCATTAACAAAAGTTCCTTTGTTACCAAAGAGAAATCCATTTATAGAAGAGAGTAAACATTTTCATTATTAATATTTAAAGAAGTAAACAGATGACAAGTTTGTTGGTAATTATAGTTTTAGTTTTATTAGCTATTGCATTGTGGCAATTAACGAAGATATTCGATTTATCTCAAGTAGGTGAATATAAGAATACTTCTCAAGTTGCGGATGACACTGATAATAATACACAAGGGTATTTAATGTTTGGTTTTTTAGCTTTCATATATATTTTTACAATATACGGTTTGATAACTTGGGGACCATTAGTATTGCATACTCCAGCTTCGGCTCACGGACCATTAATAGATAGCTTAATGAACATGACTTGGGTTGTTATATTTTTTGTTCAAGCAATTACGCAGGTATTACTACATTATTTTGCTTTCAAATACAGAGGTAAAAAAGAAAATAAAGCGTTATATTTTGCTGATAATAATTCATTAGAAGCAGTTTGGAGTATAATTCCAGCTATCGTTCTTGCAGGATTAATACTATACGGATTGTATGCTTGGACAAATATCATGTTCATAGAAGACGATGAGGATACCGTCACAATTGAATTGTATGCACAACAATTTAACTGGACTGCGCGTTATGCTGGCAATGACAATGTTCTTGGTAAAGCTAATGTTAGGTACATTGAAGGCATCAATATTGTTGGTGTTGATGTTGAAGATCCTTATGCTAATGACGATGTTGTTATAAAAGAATTACACATTCCTAAAGGTAAGAAAATCCATTTCAAAATGCGTTCACAAGATGTATTACACTCAGCATACATGCCCTATTTTAGAGCTCAAATGAATTGTGTGCCTGGAATGGTTACGGAATTCGCCTTTGAACCTACTTACACAACTGAAGAGTACAGAGAATTACCTTACATGATTGTCAAAGTTGCTAATATAAATGCTATTAGAGCAAAGAAAAGTATAGGACTTGTGGCAAAAGGAGAATCTGCATTGGACCCTTATGAATTCGATTTTCTATTACTTTGTAATAAAATTTGTGGGGCGTCGCATTATAATATGCAAATGAAAATAGTTGTCGATACTCCTGAAGATTATGCTAAATGGTTGAAAGAAAAAGCAACAGTTGTTCAAGAAGTAAAAGCTGAGAAAGCAGCAAAAAATGCACCAGTTGATAGCGGAAAAGCTAAAGATTCGACAATGGCTGCAGCAGTTATTGCGCCAAAAGTAGCAATGAAATAATATTTTAAATTTAAAGTAAACGAATATGTCAGCAGAAGGTCACGGACACGATTTAGAACACGATCACGAACATGAACACCACCATAAAGATACCTTTATAACTAAGTATATCTTTAGTATTGATCATAAAATGATTGCCAAACAATACCTAATAACAGGTATTTTCATGGGAATTATTGGTGTGGGTTTATCTATGCTTTTCAGAATGCAATTGGCTTGGCCAGAACAATCTTTTAAAATATTCAACTTTATTTTAGGAGATAAATTTGCGCCAAATGGCGTAATGACAAATGATATTTATATGGCTTTAGTTACCATTCACGGGACGATAATGGTTTTCTTTGTATTAACCGCCGCACTAAGTGGAACATTTAGTAACTTATTAATTCCACTTCAAATTGGTGCGCGGGACATGGCTTCCGGAATATTAAACATGATTTCCTATTGGTTGTTTTTCCTTTCTAGTATAATAATGATTTTTTCATTATTTGTTGAAGCGGGCCCTGCATCTGCGGGTTGGACAATTTATCCTCCTTTGAGTGCACTTCCGCAAGCAATTCCTGGTTCAGGGATGGGAATGACTTTGTGGTTGGTTTCTATGGCAATTTTTATTTCATCGTCATTGTTAGGGTCATTGAATTATGTCGTAACTGTTATCAATCTCAGAACTAAGGGAATGTCAATGACAAGATTACCACTTACAATTTGGGCTTTTTTTTTAACGGCAATTATCGGAATTGTATCTTTCCCTGTTCTTTTATCTGCAGCATTAATGCTAATAATGGACAGAAGTTTTGGGACTTCTTTCTTCTTATCTGATATTTATATTGCGGGTGAAGTATTACACAATCAAGGCGGATCTCCAGTTTTATTTGAACATTTATTCTGGTTTTTAGGACATCCTGAAGTATATATTGTATTATTGCCAGCGTTAGGAATAGCTTCTGAAGTGATTGCAACCAACTCTCGTAAACCAATTTTTGGCTACAGAGCAATGATTGTTTCAATTCTTGCAATCGCATTTTTATCAACAATCGTTTGGGGCCACCACATGTTCATCTCAGGAATGAATCCATTCTTAGGATCTGTATTTACCTTCACAACATTGTTAATCGCAATTCCATCTGCTGTAAAAGCATTTAATTATATAACAACTCTTTGGAAAGGTAACTTGCAATTAAATCCTGCAATGTTGTTCTCAATTGGATTAGTTTCAACATTTATTACAGGTGGTTTAACAGGAATTATACTCGGAGATAGTACTTTAGACATTAATGTTCACGATACTTATTTTGTTGTAGCACACTTTCACTTGGTAATGGGTATTTCTGCACTTTACGGAATGTTTGCTGGAATCTATCACTGGTTTCCTAAAATGTTCGGAAGAATGTTGAACAAAAATCTTGGATATGTTCACTTTTGGGTTACTGCAATTTGCGCTTATGGAGTATTTTTTCCAATGCACTTTATTGGAATGGCAGGTTTGCCAAGACGTTATTATACCAATACAAACTTTCCGTTATTTGATGATTTACAAAATGTAAACGTATTGATTACAACTTTCGCACTAATTGGTGGGGTTTTCCAATTAGTATTCTTATACAATTTCTTCAGTAGTATTTTCTACGGTAAGAAAACAGTTCAAAATCCTTGGAGATCTAACACATTAGAATGGACTGCTCCAATCGAACACATTCACGGGAACTGGCCAGGAGAAATCCCTGAAGTTCACAGATGGCCTTACGATTATAGTAAACCAGGTCACGACGAAGATTTCGTTCCTCAAAATGTACCAATGAAAGAAGGTGAAGGAGTTTTACATCACTAATATTCTAAACTAATTTATATAAAATGCCTTTCTCTTTTGAAAGGCATTTTTATTTGCTCATAACTTTCCTATATTTGTAATATGAATGATAACTTAGACCCTACAAATCAGAATCTAAATTCTGAAGAACTTGATCTCGAAAAAAGATTAAGACCCCTTTCTTTTGATGATTTTGCCGGTCAAGATCAAATATTACAAAATCTAAAAGTTTTTGTTGAAGCAGCAAATCAAAGAAACGAAGCTTTAGATCACACACTTTTTCACGGTCCTCCAGGATTAGGAAAAACTACTTTGGCAAATATTTTAGCTAATGAGTTGGGCGTAGGAATCAAAATAACTTCGGGACCAGTTCTCGATAAGCCTGGAGATTTAGCTGGGTTATTAACCAATCTCGACGAAAGAGATGTTTTATTTATTGATGAAATTCACCGTTTAAGCCCAATAGTTGAAGAGTATTTATATTCTGCAATGGAAGATTTCAAAATCGACATCATGATTGAATCGGGACCCAACGCCCGTTCGGTTCAAATCAATTTAAACCCTTTCACATTAGTTGGCGCCACCACGCGTTCTGGATTGTTAACAGCACCTATGCGGGCTCGTTTCGGAATACAAAACCGGTTACAATATTATACAACAGAACTTTTAACGACAATTGTTGAGCGAAGTTCAGCCATCATAAAAATGCCAATCACTATGGAAGCTGCGATTGAAATTGCAGGAAGAAGTAGAGGAACGCCAAGAATTGCAAATGCACTTTTAAGACGCGTTCGTGATTTTGCACAAATAAAAGGAAACGGAAAAATCGATATTGAAATTGCAAGGTATTCGCTTAAAGCATTGAACGTAGATGCTCACGGTTTAGACGAAATGGACAACAAAATCCTAACTACCATTATTGATAAATTCAAGGGTGGACCAGTTGGTTTATCAACATTGGCAACAGCCGTTTCCGAAAGTAGCGAAACAATCGAAGAGGTTTACGAACCTTTTCTTATCCAAGAAGGTTTTATAATGAGAACCCCAAGAGGTCGAGAAGTTACCGAAAAAGCCTACACGCACTTAGGAAGAATTAAAGGCAACATTCAAGGAGGCCTTTTTTAATTTGGAGCTATTCCTACTGTCCGTTATATCCTCGCTAAAAAGCGCGGGATGCCACTTCCATCAGGGCTAAAAACGCTCCAATTTTATAAGATGATTTTATTATAATTTTAGATTTATAGAACCAAAATCAAAATATACGTCATTTATAAAATCCGAAGCCAAACGTCTCGGGTTTTTGTCATGTGGGATATCAAAAGCGGGTTTTTTAGAACAAGAAGCACCAAGATTAGAAAATTGGTTGAACAAAAACCAACACGGACAAATGACCTACATGGAAAACAATTTTGACAAACGATTAAATCCTACTTTATTGGTTGACGATGCAAAAAGCGTTGTTTCTCTTTTATTAAATTACTATCCCTTAGAAATTCAAAACCCTGATAGTTATAAAATTTCTAAATATGCTTACGGTCAAGATTATCATTTTGTAATTAAAGAAAAGCTTAAAGAATTTCTATCCTCAATCCAATCTTCTATTGGAGAAGTTTCGGGTCGAGCTTTTGTTGACTCTTCCCCTGTTCTTGAGAAAGCCTGGGCTGCTAAAAGTGGTATAGGCTGGATTGGAAAAAATAGTAATCTAATAACTCAAAAAGTAGGGTCATTTTATTTTATCGCAGAACTCATCATAGATTTAGAATTAGAATATGACAATGCGACAACTGATCACTGCGGAACCTGCACGGCTTGTATTGATGCTTGTCCAACTGAAGCCATTGTAGCACCATATATCGTTGACGGGAGCAAATGCATTTCCTATTTTACAATAGAACTTAAAGAAAATATTCCCGCTGAAATGAAAGGAAAATTTGATGACTGGGCTTTCGGTTGCGACATTTGTCAGGATGTTTGCCCTTGGAATAAATTTTCGAAAGCACATAAAGAACCATTATTCAATCCAAATCCAGACTTGCTTTCCATTTCAAAAAAAGATTGGGAAGAAATCACGGAAGAAACATTCAAAGTAGTATTCAAAAATTCGGCTATAAAACGAACAAAATTTGAAGGATTAAAACGAAATATTAACTTTTTAAAATAATTAAAATCTAAGATAAATAATCTCATTATTTAGTTTTGAAGATTTCTAATTAAAAAAAGAGTAATCTATAAAAGTAAGAATAGAATATTTCAATAGATTATTATTTGAGCAGCAAATCCGAATCATTATAAAAAACAGAATTAATAAAAAGTGTTTTCTTTAGCATGAACAGCTATTTTAAATTATAAAAAAAAATTGTTTACATAGTTTGTTTAATGTTTTTTATTTAATTTTATATTCAATTTAATCTAATTTATTATGACAGTAAATCAAATATTAGGTGCAAAAGGAAAAGAAGTCTTCTCAGTGCCATCAACAATCACTGTATTCGAAGCATTAGGCGTAATGAGTGAAAAAAATATTGGCGCTATTTTAATCATTGAAAATTCTGTCTTAATGGGTATTTTATCCGAAAGAGATTATGCTCGAAAAATTGCCTTAAAAGCAAAGTCTTCTAAGAAAACATTAGTAAACGAAATTATGGTCAAAGAGGTAGTTACTGTAAAACCTTCGGATAGTTTAGATTATTGTATGGAATTAATGAATACTAAAAGAATAAGGCATTTGCCAGTGTCCGAAAACGGAACTATTATTGGTATTATTTCAATAAGTGACGTTGTAAAAGCAATAATCGAAGTGCAAAAAGAAATTATTAAACATTTAGATTCTTATATTTCTCAATAAATCATTTTAAAAATAGGTGAAATAATAAAGTCGCAATATAGCGACTTTTTATTTAAATATTAAAGGATAAAACTTTAAAAAGGGCGCTTTTTAAACTAAGACTTCTATCTTTGTGAGATAGTTTTAAATTAAAATGATGGACAAAAATAGTAAAAGAATAGAAGCGTTATTATACCACGCCAAACCCACGCCCGGAAAGATCCAAGTAGTTCCTACAAAAAAATATGCAACACAAAGAGACTTGTCATTAGCCTATTCTCCTGGAGTTGCTGAACCTTGTTTGGAAATAGCTAAAGATATCAACAATGTATATAAATATACCGCAAAAGGTAATTTAGTAGCAGTTATAACCAACGGAACCGCTGTATTAGGATTAGGGGATATTGGACCAGAAGCATCAAAACCAGTGATGGAAGGGAAAGCTCTGTTGTTTAAAATTTTCGCAGATATTGATGTTTTCGATATCGAAATTGGAACCAAAGATATTGATGCTTTTATTGAAACTGTAAAAAACATTGCTCCTACTTTTGGAGGAATTAACTTAGAAGATATAAAAGCTCCAGAGTCTTTTGAGATTGAAAGACGATTGGTCGAAGAGTTGAATATTCCTGTCATGCATGATGACCAACACGGAACTGCAATCATATCCTCAGCGGCTTTATTGAATGCTTTAGAATTGGCAGATAAGAAAGCTCAAGATTTGAAGATGGTGGTTTCTGGAGCAGGTTCGGCGGCCTTAGCTTGTGCTGATTTATATGTGTTATTAGGAGTGAAACCTAAAAACATTTTTATGTTCAATAGCAAAGGATTGTTAACTAAAGACAATTCTTCGTTATCTCCAATGCAATTAAAATATGCCAGAGAAGGAAAATCTATTTTATTAGAAGAAGCTCTTATTGGAGCTGATTTATTTTTAGGGTTATCCTCGGGAAATTTATTAACACCAAAGATGTTGTTAGGAATGGCAGATAATCCTATAGTATTTGCTATGGCTAATCCAGATCCTGAAATTGCATACGATTTAGCCATTGCAACACGTAAAGATATTATCATGGCTACTGGTCGATCTGACCATCCAAACCAAGTGAATAATGTACTTGGATTTCCCTATATTTTTCGTGGTGCTTTAGATGTTCGTGCAACGAAAATAAATGAAGCTATGAAAATGGCTGCTGTCAGAGCCTTAGCTACTTTAGCTAAAGAAAGCGTGCCGGAACAAGTAAATATTGCTTATGGAGAAACTAAATTGGTTTTCGGTAGAGAATATATCATTCCAAAACCATTTGATCCTCGATTAATTACTAATGTTGCGCCTGCTGTTGCAAAAGCAGCAATGGAATCCGGAGTTGCATTGAATCCCATTTTGGATTGGTACAAATACGAAGAGGAATTATTAGACCGATTGGGTTCAGATAATAAAATGGTGCGCCTTTTAGCAAATAGAGCAAAATCAGACCCAAAAAGGGTTGTATTTGCAGAAGCAGATCATCTTGATGTTTTGAAAGCGGCACAAATTGCCTTTGAAGAAAATATTGCATTCCCAATTTTATTGGGAAATAAAGAAGTTATATTAGAATTAAAAGCAGAAATTGGTTTTGATGCGGATGTGCCAATACTTGATCCAAAAACAAAATGTGAGGATAAAAGAAGAAATTACTATGCTGAAATTTTTTGGAAATCGAGAAAACGCCGCGGAATTTCACTTTTAGATGCTCAAAAATGGATGCGTGAACGTAATTATTTTGCCGCAATGATGGTAAATGAAGGCGATGCAGATGCTATGGTTTCGGGATATTCAAGAAGTTATCCCTCGGTTGTAAAACCTATTTTACAATTAATTGATAAAGCCCCTGGTATTTCTGTGGTTGCAACGACCAATATGATGATGACCAATCGGGGTCCTATATTTTTATCAGATACGGCTATAAATCCGAACCCATCTGCTGATGATTTAGCAAAAATAGCATTAATGACTGCAAAAACAGTTTGTATGTTTGGTTTGGAACCCGTAATTGCTCTGATTTCTTATTCTAATTTTGGATCTTCAACAAATGAAAGTGCCAATAAAGTTAGAGGAGCCGTTAATTTTTTACATGAAAATTATCCAGAATTACAAGTTGATGGAGAGTTACAAGCCGATTTTGCTTTAAATCCAGAAATGCTAAAAGATAAATTTCCATTCTCAAAATTGGCAGGAAAAAAAGTAAATACTTTAATTTTCCCCAATTTAGAATCGGCAAATATTACATATAAATTATTAAAAGAATTGTATAAAGTTGATTCTATTGGGCCAATAATGCTTGGAATGGATAAGTCTGTTCATATTTTTCAATTGGGAGCTAGTGTTGAAGAAATGGTAAATATGGTTGCCGTTGCTGTTGTAGATGCACAGGAAAAGAATAAGAAAAACAAAACAAAATAGTAACGTTCAAAAGAGCCCTATTTATAATAAAGACAAAGAATATTTTCAATTGAAGATTTTTCTTATATTTGAAAATTACTAAATAAAATGATAGCACACTTACAAGGAAAATTAGTAGAAAAAACGCCTACAGAAGTTATAATTGATTGCAACGGCGTTGGTTATCATGTGAATATTTCTTTGCATACCTATTCATTACTCCCTGCTTCGGATGCTATAAAATTATTTACCTATCTTCAAATTAAAGAAGATTCGCATACCCTTTTTGGATTTGTTGAAAAATCGGAACGTGAAATTTTTAAGATGTTGCTTTCTGTTTCAGGAATTGGCGCAAGCATTGCAAGAACAATGTTGTCGTCATTAGAGCCAAAACAGATTATTCAAGCAATTGCCTCTGCAGATGTGATTACAATTCAGTCCATAAAAGGAATTGGAAGTAAAACAGCGCAAAGAGTAATATTGGATTTAAAAGATAAAGTATTAAAATTGTATGATTTAGAAGAAGTTTCTATGAGTCAAAGCAATACAAATAAAGATGAGGCGTTATCTGCTTTAGAGGTTTTGGGTTTCATTAGAAAATCGTCAGAGCGAGTAGTGGAAAAAATCGTTAATGAAAACCCAGATTCCACTGTGGAAAACATCATAAAATTAGCCTTAAAAAATTTATAATACTTGAAAACAATTTATTTAAAAAACAGAAGTTTCCTCATAAAAATAAGTATCTTCTTACTTATTTTACTTTCTGATTTTACACTGCTAGCTCAGGTTAATGAAGTTGTTCAAGATTCAACAAAAATGGGATATTCAACGGGTCAAATTGGCATTCCAAATCCTCCAAGTGTTATAGATTTATATATTTATGACCCATTGACTGATCGCTACGTTTTTACAAGTTCGGTGAGTGGATTTTCAATTAATTATCCCTTAATTCTTACCCCTAAAGAATACAATGCTATGGTTTTGAAGGAATCGATGCGTACTTATTTTAGAAAAAAATTAGATGCAATTGATGGTAAAAAGGAGGGAAGCGAAGCTGCTAAAAAGGATTTGTTACCAAGATATTATGTGAACAATAGTTTTTTTGAAACCATCTTTGGAGGCAATACAATTGATGTAAAACCAACCGGTTCTGTAGAAATGGATTTGGGAGTTCGTTACACAAAACAAGACAATCCTTCCTTTTCTCCAAGAAATAGATCGAGTACTACTTTTGATTTTAATCAAAGAATAAGTATGAGTTTAATGGGAAAAGTGGGAACGAGATTAAGCGTGAGTGCCAACTACGATACTCAATCTACATTTGCTTTTCAAAATCTGATCAAATTAGAATACAACCACGATTTGAATGCCAATGAAGATGATATTATCCAAAAAATAGAAGTTGGAAATGTCAGTATGCCTTTAAATACTTCTTTAATCCGTGGAGCTCAAAGTTTATTTGGTGTAAAAGCCCAACTTCAATTCGGAAAAACAACTGTTACTGGAGTTTTTTCTGAACAGAAATCACAAACAAAATCAGTTACTTCACAAGGCGGCGGAACTATTCAGGAATTTGAATTATTTGCATTAGATTACGACGCAGACAGGCACTTTTTCTTGTCCCAATATTTTAGAAATAAATACGATCCATCGCTAAAAAATTACCCTTATGTGGATAGTAGGGTTCAAATTACACGTGTAGAAGCTTGGATAACCAACCGACAAAATCGGGTGACAACAACCAATAATAATTTAAGAAACATTGTTGCGCTTCAGGATTTAGGAGAAACCACTTTAACAGGATTAAATAACAATGAAATTGTAGTTGTAAACCCAACAACAGGATTTTTCATCGCACCACCTAATACTCCATCAGACAATAAAAACAATAAATATGATCCGGCATTAATAGATAATGGGGGATTATTAAATGGTAATATTCGTGAAATTGTTACGGCAAGTATAGGATTTACTGGGATTACAGTTAGTGAAGGTCAAGATTATTCTAAATTAGAAAATGCCAGAAAGTTAAACACTTCAGAATTCACATTTCACCCTCAATTGGGTTACATTTCCTTGCAGCAAAAATTAGCAAATGACGAAGTTTTGGCGGTAGCTTATCAATATACGATTGGGGACGTAGTTTATCAAGTTGGAGAATTTGGAACCGATGGTGTTCAAGCAACTGAGACAGGGGGAGTTACGCCAGGAAATACACAGCCTACAACAGTTTCTACTCAAAGTTTGATATTGAAAATGTTGAAAAGTAATTTAACAAGTGTAGAAAATCCAACAACGCGAGTGACTACACCAATTTGGAACTTGATGATGAAAAATATTTATCAGATTCCTGGGGCTTTTCAATTACAACAAGCCGATTTTAAATTCAATATTCTATACACAGATCCATCGCCTTTGAATTATATTAATATTGTTTCACCACTTCCTCAACCACAGGATTTGGTTACTTCAACGCCTTTGTTAAAGGTTTTTAATGCTGATAAATTAAATTACAATAACGACCCACAAACAGGTGGAGACGGATTTTTTGATTTTATTCCAGGACTTACTGTGGATTCTCAAAACGGTAGAATTATTTTTACAACCGTTGAACCTTTTGGAAAACATTTGTTCGAAAAATTAAGAAACAATAGTACGGAAGATTATAATGTTGGAAATTATAATGCCAATCAAACGAAATATGTATACAGAAATATGTATCGTCAATCTCAAGCTACAGCATTACAAGAAAGCGATAAAAATAAATTTCAATTAAAAGGAAAATTTAAATCTACTGGTG
Organism: Flavobacteriaceae bacterium; assembly: GCA_009693635.1. Taxonomy (GTDB): domain Bacteria; phylum Bacteroidota; class Bacteroidia; order Flavobacteriales; family Flavobacteriaceae; genus Flavobacterium. The sequence goes on along the minus strand of SHWW01000008.1, from coordinate 10,314 downwards.
GCGAAGGAATTCCTATAGGCGCTTTCAATGTCCCTAGAGGTTCCGTTGTTGTAACTGCTGGCGGACGCGTTTTAGTTGAAGGAGTAGATTACAGCGTGAATTATCAATTAGGGCGTGTTCAGATATTAGACCCATCGCTCCAAGCATCTAATACTCCAATTCAAGTTTCTTTAGAAAACAACGCGGTTTTTGGTCAACAAACCCGAAGATTTATGGGTTTCAATGTGGAACATAAAATTTCAGAAAAGTTTTTAGTTGGTGCTACATTTTTAAAAATGACAGAAAAACCGTTCACTCAAAAATCGAGTTACGGACAAGAATCGGTGAATAATACTATTTTCGGATTCAATACTAATTTTTCCACCGAAGTACCATTTTTAACTCGATTAGTTAATAAATTGCCAAATGTAGATACTGATGTTCCTTCTAATTTATCTTTTAGAGGTGAAATAGCTTTTTTGAAACCAGACACTCCAAAAGCGGATCAATTTCAAGGAGAATCAACCATTTATGTTGATGATTTTGAAGGCTCCCAAACTTCAATAGATATGCGAGCGCCTTATTCTTGGAGTTTGTCATCTACACCAGAAAAATCTCCGCGAAGTTCCTATGACTTTAATGCAACTGCAACAGATTTGAGTTATGGTTATAAAAGAGCAAAATTATCATGGTACAGTATTGACCCTGTATTTTATGCCTCTCGACCTTCTGGACTATCTATTCAAGATATTTCATTAAATTCAACAAGACGAATTTATAGTGAGGAATTATATCCCGCGACAGATATTGCTGTTGGCCAAACACAAGTTGTCAATACATTAGACTTGACCTATTATCCTAAAGAAAGGGGTTCCTATAACTATAATCCTACTGCCGCAACTACAAATCAATTACCAAATCCTCAGGCGAATTTTGGGGGGATTATGCGTTCTTTAAATTCTACTAATTTTGAACAAGGCAATGTTGAATATTTGCAATTTTGGTTATTAGATCCTTATTTCGACCCTGGAAATGTAGCAAGCGAAACGGTAATTACCAATACTGGAAAAATTTATTTTAATCTTGGTTCTATATCAGAAGACGTATTAAAAGACGGCAGAAAGCAATTTGAAAATGGACTTGGACCTGATCAGATATTGGTAACACCTCAGCCAATTTGGGGAAATGTTCCGGCATCACAATCTTTGATTTATACATTTGATACCAATGCGGCCAATAGGGCCAATCAAGACATTGGCTTAGACGGTTTAAACAATAGTGGTGAAGCAATTAAGTTCCCAACTTTTTCTGGAAATCAAGATCCTTCATCAGATGACTACGAATATTATTTGGCCGCCGAAGGATCGGTTCAAGAACGTTATAAAAATTATAACAGTACACAGGGAAACTCCCCAGTTGAAGTTACTGATTCGAATAGAGGTTCATCAACTGTTCCTGACGTTGAGGATATCAACCGCGACAATACGATGAACACTATTAATGCATATTATGAATACAGCATCGATTTGCATAAAAATATGACTATTGGAGTTGATCGATATGTAACGGATATTAGAGAAACGGATGCCGCAAATTTGCCAGCAGGAGCCAATCCAACTAAGGTAAGATGGATTCAGTTTAAAATACCAGTTTCACAACCAGAAAATACAATTGGCGGAATTACAGATTTTAGATCTATCGGCTATATGCGAATGTTTATGACTGGTTTCAGTGATAATTTGACTGTTCGTTTTGGCGCCCTAGATTTAGTGAGAGGAGAATGGAGACGTTACACAAATACATTAGATGCTACAGACCCAAATCCATCGGATGACGACACTGATTTTGATGTTTTGGCTGTTAATATCCAAGAAAATGGAAACAGAAGCCCAATTCGTTACGTTTCACCTCCAGGAGTTGTTAGGGAACAATTGTATAATAATAATACAGTAATCAATCAAAATGAGCAAGCATTAGCGATGAGAGCTGGAGGAGAAGGATTGCAACCAGGAGATTCTAGAGCAGTTTTCAAAAATGTAAGTGTGGATATGCGTCAGTATAAAAATTTAAAAATGTTTTTACATGCTGAAGCACTTCCTGCACCATCTGACCCAACACCACTTCAAAATGATCAGATGGTTGGATTTATCCGATTTGGAAATGATTTTACACAAAACTTTTACCAAGTAGAAATCCCTTTAAAAGTAACTGCCGAAGGAGCAACAACTGCCGAAGATATTTGGCCAGATGTTAATGAAATTAACCTGCCTCTTTCACTGTTAACGCAGTTAAAAATTTTAGCAATGGGCGGAAGTGCCCCTGCGGAAGATGCAAATGGAATCCGATATATTGATGATGATGTTTTAGACCCTTCTTTAGCAAATAATACTAGTAGAGGAAAATTGAGATTAGGGATTAGAGGAAATCCAAATTTTGGGTTGGTACGGACTTTAATGGTTGGTATAAAAAGCAAATCTACAAATACGAGTTATATTCGAGGTGAAGTTTGGTTCAACGAACTTCGATTGTCTGGTATGGACAATAAAGGGGGAATGGCATCGGTTGTAAGTCTTGATACCAACTTAGCAGATTTGGCAACAGTCTCTGCTACAGGAAAGAAAAGTACTGCAGGTTTTGGATCATTAGAGCAAGGACCAAATGAAAGAAGTAGGGAAGATATTTTTCAATATAATTTTGTTTCTAATTTAAGCATAGGAAAATTATTGCCAAAAAAATGGGGTATCAATTTGCCTTTCAACTATGCCGTTGGGGAAGAAATCATTACCCCATTATACGACCCATTTAATCAAGATATCAAATTGCAACAACTGATTAATATTACAGCAAATCAAGAGGATAAAGATAATATCAGAAATAGAGCGATTGATTATACGAAACGTAGAAGCATCAATTTTATAGGGGTTAAAAAAGAAAGAGGCGAGAAACAAAAGCCACATGTTTATGATCCTGAAAATTTAACATTATCGTATTCTTATAATGAAGTAGAACGACATGATTTCGAAATTGAGAGTTATATAGATAAACAAGTCAACACAACAGTTGATTATGCGTATACATTTCAGCCAAAACCATTTGAACCTTTCAAGAAAACGAAATTTTTTAAGAAAAGCGATTATTGGAAAATGTTGAGTGATTTTAATTTCAATTATTTGCCTTCTAATATATCTTTTAGTTCTAATATTATCAGACAATATAATAGGCAAGAATTCCGTCAAGTTGAAGTTGCTGGAATTGGATTAGAGCCTTTGTACAGAAGAAATTTCTTGTTTAATTATCAATATGGTTTCAATTATAATTTGACAAAAGCATTAAAATTAAACTTTACAGCATCTTCAAATAATATAGTTAGAAACTATTTAGACGAAAATAATGTTCCAGACAATACAGTTACAATTTGGGATGATTATTGGAATGTAGGAGATCCAAATCAACATACACAGCAATTGACAGTAAATTATGATTTGCCAATTAATAAAATTCCTTTGTTTAGTTTTGTGAAATCAACGTATTCATATACTGGAAATTATAGTTGGCAAAAAGCATCAGCAGCTTTATCATCTGTTGAAGCATCAGATGGAACTTTTTATAATTTAGGAAATACTATTCAGAATTCAGCATCTAATAAATTGAATACTACTCTTAATATGGATTCTTTTTACAAGTATATTGGATTGTCTAAGCGAACACAAAGACCAATTCAAACAACTCCAAAAGTTGCTCCTAAACCAGGTCAGAAAGTTGTAAATACACAACCACAGCAAAATATTTCTGACGGTAATATCTTTATTGAAGGTTTAAGAGGTGTTTTAACAAGCGTTAAAAACATTCAAATAAATTACACTGAAAATAAAGGAACTGCTTTGCCAGGATATTTGCCAAGATTAGGATTCTTGGGAACTTCAAAACCAACATTAGGATTCGTTTTTGGATCTCAAGATGACGTTCGTTATGAAGCTGCTAAAAATGGGTGGTTGACTAATTATCCTGAATTCAACCAGAACTTTACTCAGGTAACTAATAAGGCATTGAATTTCACAGCAAATATGGATTTATTTCCTGATTTCAAAATTGATTTAACGGCCGATAGAACTTATGCCGACAATTTCTCAGAACAATATGACGTTTCTGAGGGGATATATAACTCAAGATCGCCATACAGTACTGGAAATTTTGCAATATCAATAGTTATGCTTAAAACTTCTTTTAGAAGTAGCGATATCAACGAATCCTCTGCTTTTAATGATTTTAGAGGGAATAGAATTATTGTTGCAAATCGTTTGGCTCAACAATATTACAATTCGTCAAGTTTTCCAATGGATGCAGAAGGATACCCAATTGGTTTCGGAAAAAATAGTCAAGCTGTATTATTGCCTTCATTTCTTGCCGCATATACTGGATTAATAAGTGATAAAATAGGGCAATCAGCAACTGGAGTTTCGCTTTCTGCTTTTAGAGATTTTCCAATTCCGAACTGGACGGCAAAATATAGTGGTTTAATGAAATATACTTTTTTCAAAGAAAATTTTAAAAGATTTTCATTGCAACACAGCTACAGATCTTCCTATACTATTAATTCATTTCGTTCTAATTTAGAATACAATCTAAATCCAAACGGAATAGATGCAGGCGGTAATTTTTTAAACAAAACTATTATCGCAAATATTAATTTAGTAGAACAATTTAACCCACTAATACGAATTGATTTTGAACTGAAAAATGCAATGAAGTTTTTAGCAGAAATGAAAAAAGACCGAGCACTTTCAATGAGTTTTGACAATAATTTATTGACCGAAGTGCAAGGAATTGAATACGTAGTTGGAATGGGTTACCGTTTTAAAGACGTTTCATTCACATCTAAATTTGCGGACAATCCAACAGGAATAATTAAAGGGGACATTAATATTAAAGCTGATTTATCCTATAGAAACAATCAAACTATTGTGCGGTATCTTGATTACGACAATAATCAATTGGCAGGAGGACAGAATATTTGGTCAGCGAAATTAACTGCCGACTATTCTTTAAGTAAAAACTTGACAGCTATTTTCTATTATGACCATTCCTTTTCGAAAGCGTTAATATCTACATCCTTTCCAATGACGAATATTAGAGGAGGATTTACATTGAGATATAATTTTGGAAATTAACATTAAATATTCTGAAAATTACACATGAAACAATACATTTGCAATAAATTAATAAAAACTAATATATAATGAATATTCCTTCAGATTTAAAGTACACAAAAGACCACGAATGGGTTAGTATTTATGGTGAAATTGCAACAGTTGGAATTACCGATTTTGCACAAAAAGAATTAGGTGATATTGTCTATGTTGAAGTTGAAACATTAGACCAAACTCTTGAAAAAGATGCCGTTTTTGGAACTGTTGAAGCAGTTAAAACAGTTTCAGATCTGTTTCTTCCATTATCAGGTGAAATTATTGAATTTAATGATAACTTAGGATCAACCCCAGAAACAGTAAATGCTGATCCATATGGAAAAGGGTGGATGGTTAAAGTTAAAATTTCTGACGCATCACAAATTGAAGAATTGCTTTCAAGTGAAGACTATAAAACGCTAATTGGTGCTTAAAAATATTTATTTATCAGCTGCTTTAATTTGGACTTTTTTCATTTTGTTGATATGTTTGGCGTCATTTAATTATTTGCCAGATGTTAGCATTGAAAGTGCCGATAAATACGTGCATTTTACATTTCATTTTGTATTTTTAAATCTATGGTTTTTATATTTTAATAGTAAAAACCAGAAAAATAGTTTTTATCAAGTGCTATTTATTTTTTTAGTATCTATATTATTTGGGATTTTAATCGAATTAGCGCAGCAAGCTTTTACAACTACCAGGAAAGGCGATATTTTTGATGTTTTTGCAAATTTAACAGGTGCTTTTTCTGCTTTGATATTAATTTTGATTTACCTTTTTGATAGAAAATCAAAATTACAGTAATTATCAAAGTTTAATTCGAAAGTTTTATTAAAATTCGATTTATGAATATTAAAGATTACTTAGATTCGACCTACTTAAAAACCGCAAAACAAGCCGGAATAAGTGAAAATAAAAATATCGTAAAAGTTATTAATTGTATCCAAGAAGCAATTGATGAACGCTTTAAATTAGTAATGATTCGTCCTGAGATGGTTTCTCTTGCCAAAAAAATGATTTTAAAAGAGAATTCCAAATTAAATATAGGAACTGTTATTGATTTTCCCGAAGGAAATTCAAAACTTAGTAAAAAACTACTTGAAGCCAACCAAGCAATCATTAATTGTGTAGATGATTTGGATTTTGTTTGTAATTATGAAGCCTTTAAAAAGGGCAAAATTGATTCAGTAAAAGAAGAGGTTCTAAAGTGTACCCAACTCGGAATCCAAAACCATAAAGTTGTAAAGTGGATAATTGAAGTTGCCGCTTTAAACAATCAGCAAATAATTCAGTTGTCAGCATTGATTAAAAACGTAGTAATCTCAAATTTTAAAGAAGAAAATTATGCTTCAGTTTTTGTAAAATCGTCAACAGGGTTTTATAAAACCGAAAACAATCTTCCTAACGGTGCGACAATTCCTTCAATAATAATGATGTTAGAAAATGCATCGCCACTACCAGTTAAAGCAGCTGGAGGAGTAAAAAATTATGAAGAAGCAATTAATATGGTTCGTATGGGCGTTAAAAGAATAGGGACTTCCTCAGCAAAAGCAATTGTTAGCGGAATTTCTACTTCCGATAATTATTAAATAAATTAAACACTTATAATTTTTTTGTTAAAAATATAAAAACCCCTATCATTTTAGGTATTTTCCCTTTTGATATACTATTTTTTCAATTATCTTTGCACCAGTTTTGAAATACCAAATGAAAACAGCATTGAACGCTAAAGCATATACATTTTCTGTTAAATCCTCTTATACCGATTTCCTTGAAATCACGAAAGCCAGATTGGCAGTTAGTGTTGTATTTTCATCTGTTGCCGGGTTTATGTTAGGGATTCCTGATTTTCTATCATTGGAATGGTTGGTTTTAGCAAAACTTGCAATCGGGGGTTATTGTATGGTAGGCGCTTCAAATGCCTTCAATCAAGTAATCGAAAAAGAATTGGATGCATTAATGGACAGAACCAAAACTCGTCCAGTTCCTGCTAAAAGAATGTCTGCAAATTCTGTTTTAACAATCGCTTTTTTGCTTACAATTTTAGGGGTTTTTCTATTATATTCTATAAATCCGAAATCGGCTACATTTGGCGCGGTTTCTATTTTTATTTATACTTGCATTTATACGCCTTTAAAAACGATGACTCCTTTGTCGGTTTTTGTTGGAGCATTCCCTGGCGGAATCCCTTATATGTTGGGTTGGGTAGCAGCTACAAATAATTTTGGTATTGAAGCAGGAACCTTATTTTTAATACAATTTTTCTGGCAGTTTCCCCATTTTTGGGCTATCGGTTGGTTTTTATACGAAGATTATGAAAAAGCAGGATTCTTTATGTTGCCTTCAGGGAAAAAAGATAAATCTACCGCTTTGCAAATTATCCTGTATACCTTTTGGTTGATAATAGCATCTTTATTACCTGTATTAGGGTACACAGGTAAATTGTTTATTACGCCATTCTCAGCAGTGATTGTATTTTTATTGGGATTATGGATGTTATTTCATGCGGTTAAATTATACCAAACGCGAACTTCAAAATCGGCTAAAACCTTAATGTTAGTTAGTGTTTCTTATATTACTTTATTACAATTGGTTTATATATTAGATAAATTTTTAAGATAATTATGGGAATGACAATTTACGAATACGAACAAAGAACCGCAAGATCTTACAAATTGATTTTGCTTTTTGCGATGGTAAGTATGTTTATGATGTTTGCAGGGATTACAAGTGCATTTGTTGTAAGTAAATCAAGAGTCGATTGGTTAAAGGACTTTCAATTGCCCCCAGCGTTTTACGTAAGCACAGTAGTAATATTAAGTTGCAGTGTCACTTTTCATTTTGCAAAAAAAGCAATACAAAAAGACAATAGAAATGCTACAACTTCATTTCTTTTAGCTACTTTAGCGCTCGGAATTTTATTTGTTATTTTACAATTTGTTGGTTTCCGACAAATTGTAGATAATGGCTATTTTTTTACAGGAAGTGCGAGTTCTATAACAACCACTTTTTTATATATTGTAACAATTGTGCATCTTGCTCACCTTCTCGGAGGGCTAATTTCACTTTTAATTATAATTTATAATCATTTTAAACAAAAATACAATCGAACTCAAATACTTGGTATTGAGCTAGGTGCAATGTATTGGCACTTTCTCGACTTCTTGTGGGTTTACTTGTTTTTATTTTTATATTTCTTTAAATAAGAAAAAAACGTAAATTTGGGAACTTTTTAACGAATAATTTTTATGAAATCTACAGTTACTGCTGCAAATAGTGAAGAAAAAAATTGGGGAGGCGGAAATGAGCCAATGGGAGCAAGTTACGGTAAATTAATGATGTGGTTTTTTATCGTATCTGATGCTTTAACGTTCTCGGGATTTTTAGCCGCATACGGTTTTTCTAGATTTAAATTTATTGAAACTTGGCCTTTAGCCGAAGAAGTGTTTACTCACTTTCCATTTATGCACGGGGTAGCAGCCCCTATGTATTATGTTGCACTGATGACTTTTATCTTAATTGGATCTTCTGTAACAATGGTTTTGGCCGTTGACGCAGGACATGATTTAAATAAAGCTAAAGTTATATTTTATATGTTCCTAACCATAATCGGAGGGTTAATTTTTGTTGGTTCTCAAGCTTGGGAATGGAAAAACTTCATAAAAGGGGAGTATGGAGCTATTGAAACAAAAGGGGGAAGTTTGCTTCAGTTTGTTGACAATACAGGACACAGAGTAAAATTAGAAGATTTTGCTGTCTCTCTTCCTAAAGAAAGAGAACAATTAACAAGAAATAAAGGAAAATGGTTTATGGACGAAGCTTCATTACCAACATATACCGTTGCTGAAGTTCAAGCAGGTTTCAAAGCGCATCCTGATTTATTAATTAGAACAGAGGTTATTTACGAAGATAATCCAGCTTCTAAATCAGATCCTAAAAACAATCTAACTTTAAATAAATTAAAGCACAAAACAATTCTAACTAGAGCTGAATCTGAACTCAGACTAGAAAATGCTTTTTTAGTAGTTGAAGGTGCGAACCTTAAAAGAAACGAATATGGAAGTAAATTATTTGCCGATTTCTTTTTCTTTATTACAGGGTTTCACGGTTTCCACGTATTTTCAGGAGTTATCATTAATATCATTATTTTCTTTAATGTTCTTGTTGGAACTTATGAGAAAAGAAGAAGTTATGAAATGGTAGAAAAAGTTGGATTATATTGGCACTTTGTCGATTTAGTTTGGGTATTTGTATTCACAGTTTTTTATCTTGTTTAATTTTCAAAAGTTATATTATGTCAGACGTTCACGTTTCTAACACAAAAAGAATTTGGTTTGTTTTCGCTCTATTATCAGTTGTAACAACTGTTGAAGTTTTCCTTGGAATTGTAAAACCAGAAGCTTTGCACTTGCATCGTTTTTTAGGTATGAATTTATTAAATTGGATTTTTTATATCCTAACTATTTTTAAAGCCTATTATATTGTTTGGGCGTTTATGCACATGGAAGGCGAAAAAAGTTTTCTTAGATATGCGGTTGTAGCCCCAGTAATATTTTTGGTGCTTTACTTGTTATTTATTTTATTGACTGAAGCAGATTATATATTCGAGGTTTTCAAAAATTCCACCATTAAATGGAATTTTTAACAACATATTAATTAAAAAAAAGGGTACGCATTGCGTACCTTTTTTTATTTTTGCATAAATATATCTCCAAATACAGTATGAAAAAAAATATTGTTCTCTTCGTCTTATTTATTCTACCAATTGTAGCGTACCTATTTTTTGCTTCAGGTGTAAATAGTTTTACTAAACTTCCAATAGTAACTTCAAAAATACCTGATATTGGCTCATGGAATTCATTAAAAGGGGATCAAGTTTCGCTCAATAACAAAATTACAATCCTCAGTTTTTCAGGAACAAATCTACTAAAGAACAGAGGAAATTATTTTAATCTAAACCAAAAAATTTACCAACAATATCATTCCTTCAATGATTTGCAATTTGTAGTTGTTTGTCCATTAGGAACCGAAAAAGATGCGAAGTACATCGTGGATCAATTTTCGAAAATCACCGATGTTTCGCAATGGCGATTTGTATTCACTTCTTCAGATGAAATTCAGAAGTATTACAATCAATTGAAATTAAAAA
>SHWW01000068.1 GCA_009693635.1 Flavobacteriaceae bacterium | reverse complement strand
CGGACTTGGAGCTACTGCTAATGTTTTTATCTTTGATAGGTATGTAAAATTGATTAAACAGATTAGCCCAACAGGTGAGGGGTGGGATGGAACATTAAATGGATATCCCCTTCCGTCTTCAGATTATTGGTTTACAGTCAATTACTTTGAAGTTATTTCAAATGAAAATAGAACTTTTAAATCGGATTTTTCGTTAAAACGATAATTTAATAATAAATATTAAACGTCAATACTAAATGAAGTTAATTAATAACAATTTAAACATTTTCCCTAACTACAATATCCACTTTTACATAATTAATATTAACATCCAATTCTTGCTTGAGTGCTAGCGTTTTATATAGTTTTTTAATGCCTAAATACCCTTGTTTTTCTGGTTTTTGATTGATTAAAAAATCAATATAGCCTTCATTCAGGTAATCTAGATTGGGTTGTAATAAATCGTAACCGATAACTCTTATATCTTTTAATTTATTTTCTTTAATAAATTGAGCAACTAAATGAACCCTTGAGTTTAAAACAAAAACCGCATCAATTCCATGGAACATTTCAATTTTAAGTTCATTTTTATTGGAATCTTTAATGCTTAATTCTGTAAAATTATATTTTGGCAATTTGGATTTGTAATCTTCAAAATAGGAATAAAATCCTTCTATTTTTTTTAGATTAAAAATAGTCTTGGAGGTATTTTCAATGTTACTGGTAATTTTTAGGAGCATTACGTTGGTTTCTTTAGAAATACCGTAACTTATTAATTTACCAGCTAAGTAGCCACTTCTAAAAGAGTCTTGACCCACAAATGAAACACCTTCAACTTCTTCAATATTTGAATCTATAAGTACAATTGGGACATTTTTTTTCTTGTAATGATTCAAAAAAGAAATAGATTCTTCATAAAAAACAGGTGCAAATACCAATCCATCATATTCCAGTTCCATTAATTTTGCAGCAGTTTCATTGAATGAATAGTTGTCGTATTTATAGAAAAAATAGTCAATTTTAAAACCGTAGTTTGCAAATTCAGTGGCTGCTTTATAAATTCCTTTTAATGGGTGGTCCCAATAGGCAAAACCGTCTTCTTTTAAAATTAAAACTGCAATTTTATATTTTTTATTTAAAACTAAGCTACTTGCAAATTCATTTTTTATATACCCATACTCTTTTATTAGCGCATTGACTTTGTCCACATTTTCCTGGCTTACACGGCCTCTATTGTGGATAATTCGGTCAACTGTTCCCGAGGAAACATTGGCCATTTTTGCTATTTTCTTTATGGTAATTATGGCTTTCTATTTTTTAAAAATTATAAGCAAATATAACGTTTTTTTATTTTCTCAAAATTCAAATTTAGTAGTAAAATTGTCTAAATCTACTAAAAGTACTTCTGTAGTTTTAATGAAAATTGTAATATTACTTTTTGTAAATTATTTTTTAAATAATATTAGGAAATAATATTAATTTTTATTTAATTTGCTTTTTATGTGTTCGAACACGCGATGAACACATGTAATTTACAAACCTGAACTAATCAAACCAAAAAGTAACCAAATTAAAAAATTAAAATGAAAAAAAAATTAGTACTATTATTTTTGCTATTTGCTTCATTAGGTATTGCACAAACCGGGAAAATTGTTGTTTCTGGAACCGTAAGTGATTCTAAAGGAAGTGGATTAGCGGGTGTAACTATTACGGTAAGTAATAAAACTAGCACGTCGTCTGACCTTCAGGGGAATTATGCTATTACCGTTTTAAATGACCAAGCGACACTTAAATTTTCTTATGTTGGCTTTTTGACACAATCAAGAACTGTTGGTTCCAATAGAACTATCGACATTACTCTTCAAGAAGATAAAAAAGAATTGGAAGAAGTAGTAGTGGTGGGTTATGGTTCACAACGTAAAAAAGATGTTACCGGAGCTATTTCTTCAGTAAAAGTGAAAGACATGTTGAACATTCCTACTACAAGTGTTGCCGAAATGCTACGTGGTAGAGTTTCAGGTGTTCAAGTAACCATTGGCTCCTCAAGACCTGGAAGCGGTTCGGACATTTTAATTAGAGGTAAGCGTTCGCTTTCAGGAAGTAATTCTCCATTATTTATTGTTGATGGAGTTCCGGTTTCAGATATTGACGATTTAAATGCTAATGATATTAAAAGTGTTGAAGTTTTAAAAGACGCTTCTTCTCAAGCAATATATGGAGCTCGTGCTTCGGCAGGGGTTATTTTAGTTACTACTAATCGTGGTTTGAATGGAAAAACTCAAATTGAGTTTAGTACTGCTACTACTTATGAAACACTAAAAAAGAATTTCAGTTTAATGACAGGTCCTGAATGGATTTCAATGATATTAGCGGGGCAAAATGATTTTAGACCTTTAGATCAAGTGGAGCCTTACGTTATTGAAGCAGCTATTGGGGATCCGATGTTGTACAGTAATTATACCGCAGGAAGATTAACCAATTGGGAAAAAGAATTAATCAAACCTGCCCAGATGAATTCCTATAATCTTGGAATTAAAGGAGGTAGCGATAAAACAAAATACAGCTCAAGTTTAAATTATACTAAACAAGACGGTATGATTATGAATTCTAGTTATGAGAGAGCTATTGGTAGATTAAATGTAGACCACACAATATCAAGCTCATTGAAAGTAGGAACGAATATTTCTTATACCCTTTCTACTCTAAATGGTGAAGACGGTATAACCAACGGAAGTTCCGGAAGTTCCAATATGTACCGAAAAGCATTTACTTTTTCACCCTATGCTAGTCCCTATGATTCAAATGGTAATATAGCTCAATTTGTTACTACCGATTTAAAATACAACCCGCTTTGGAACAGCCAACAAGCTTCTGACCAAAGATTTACCAATAGATTATTATTGAATTTATTTGCAGATTGGGAAATTGCGGAAGGTTTGAAATACAGAATCAACACAAGTTACAACGTCCGTAATGAAAATAGAGAAAGTTATGAGACTAGTTTGCATGAAAATGGAAGACCAGTTAACGGTTGGGGACAACTTAAATTTGGAACTGATAAAGAATGGCTAATAGAAAACATTTTGACTTATAACAAAGACTTAAATGAAAAAAATAGATTTGATGTTACTTTAGTTCAGAGTGCGAACAAATTCAGAAATGAAGGCTTCACTCAAACAGCTAAAAATTTCTTAACGGATTATTTTGGCGCTAATGGTTTTAACAATGCTTCCGTTTTTGGAATTCCTAACCGATCAGTTACGAATCGTCAAATTCAATCGTATTTAGGAAGAGCAAGAGTTACTTTATTAGATAAATTGGTTCTTTCGGCTTCTTTAAGATATGATGGTTCTTCAGTATTTGGAACTGAAAATAAATGGGGGTTGTTCCCATCGTATTCTGCAGCATTAAAACTTAACGATGATAGTTCTGAATTGGTTAATAATTTAAAATTCAGATACAGCTACGGTGAGGTTGGAAACCAAGGAATTGGAGCCTATCAAACGACATCTACTACAAGTCAATCAGAATATATTTTTGGACCTGGATCAACTTACTCTGTAGGTTTATTACCTGGAAACGTAATGCCAAACCCATTCTTGAAATGGGAAAATTCTGCTTCTCATAATGCAGGACTAGACTTTGGGTTCTTTAATAACGCTATTTCAGGAAGTTTAGAGGTTTATACAACTTCAACTACCGATTTGTTGGTATACAAAACATTACAAGCTTCTTCAGGGTTTTCTTCTCAACTTTCTAATTTAGGTGAAGTTCAAAACCGTGGGGTTGAATTGCAATTGAGTGCAACTCCTATTAAAACCAAAGATTTTACGATGGGGGTTAACTTAACTTTCAGTCAAAATAGAAATAAAATTATTAGTATTGACGGAAGATTAGACGCTAATGGAAACCCATTAAGTCAACCTAATAATAACTGGTTTATTGGACGTCCAATGGATTGTTATTATGAATATCGTTTCGATGGAATTTTCAATAATATAGAGGAAGTTCGTGGGTCAGCTCAGGGTAGAGATGTTTCTGGAAACCCATTGTCAGACGCTCAATTACAAGCAAAAGTAGGTTCTATTCGTGTAAAAGACGTTAATAGTGACGGTATTATAAACGAAGCGGGAGATAGAGATATTATTGATGCAACTCCGGATTGGATTGGGTCAATCTCAACTAATTTCAATTATAAAGGATTTAATTTATTACTTGATTTTTATACCGTTCAAGGTATTGTTAGAAACAACACTTTTTTATACGATTATAATGATGGAGGAACAAATAGTGGAAGATTAAACGGTATTAAAAGAGATTATTGGACTCCAACCGGTTTTGGACAAGAAGCGCCAATGCCAAGAACCAATTTCTCTGATCCTTATGTTCGTTCTATGGGAATCCAAGATGCTTCTTATTTCAGATTAAGAACACTTTCTTTAGGATATACTCTTCCAAAAATGAAATGGTACGGAAAAGACAGTCGTACTAAAATCAATGTATATGCTACTGCAACCAATTATTTTACTTGGACTAAATACCAATCTTTTAGCCCAGAAAGTAGCCCATCGAGTTATCCAGAACCTAAATTATTAACCTTTGGTATTAACGTATCATTATAAAAAAAATAAAAATGAAAAATAAGATTTTAATTATAGCTTTTTTATCGTTTTTTATCAACGGTTGTTCGGACTTCTTAGTTGAAAAAAACGAAACGGACCTGACTACGGATTTTATCTATAACACTCCCGATGGATTAGGATTTGCAGTGACTGCATTGTATTCTATTCAAAGAGATATGGGAAGAAGATTCGGTGAAACTGGAGGTAATTTTTCACTGCCTACCAGTGGATTAATGACCGGAGACGATATTACTTTCACACGTGCTGGTGATGGAGATTGGTCCGGAACCGCTTGGTACGACCCAACAAAATTGACTCCAAACAATAAAGATGTTGAAGGATTTTGGTTGTACAATTATAGAATGATTGGTAAAACCAATGAAATTATTTATTATGGACTTCAAATGAATCAAACGGATGCAAAAGTGAAGCAAGCTTTAGCGGAAGCCTACTGTTTTAGAGCGCATGCTTATTTTAATTTACTTAGAAGATTTGATAATATTTATTTCACAACAATACCGGTTACCCCTTACAATGTGAATGATCCAATTGATTATCAACCTGCTGACCAAGCCGTGGTAATGAATCAAATGAAATTGGATTTAAACTATGCAATCAGTAATTTAGCATGGTCTACCAATCAACCAGGTAGATTTACTCAAGGGGCAGCAAGACACGTAAAAGCGCTAGTCGACATGTGGCCAATAAATCAAAATTTAAGTACTATGGACTTAGACGATGCTATTGTTCAAGTGGAAGCGATAAAAAGTCAATCAATGTATGCTTTAATGCCGGAGCCAAAAAATGTTTTTGCACCAGCATCAACTTCATTACTTGGAGCAAAAATCAGCAACAGCGAATGTATTTTGGTAGAACAATGGAGCAATCAAGTTGGAGGAGCGCCATCGAGCACTTCTGGAACTCAAACAGGACATCGTTATGCTTCAGCAACATTAACACGATATGACAATAAAACGATTGTCTCAAGCCCATCTGCTTTATTGACAGATATGGAACAAGGGGGTGTTTCTTGGGGTCGTATTTATCCTAATGATTACCTGTTAGGTCTGTATGACAAAGTAAACGACAAACGTTACAACCAATATTTCCGTCATAATTTTACGTTTAATAATATCCCTACGCCTTTAACTCGTAGATTAATTGTTCAATCTTGGGATATGAATTATTTATTGATAAATGGACAACCAAATCCTAATTTAGGAATTACAGTTCCTGCCAATGTAGCTGTGGGACAAACGTTAACATTTACTTTATCAAATGGTGATATTGCTCCTAAATTTATGGTAAGCAATTATGCTTTGGATATGCATCCATCGTCTACTAAGTATTTCGACAAATGGACTCGAACTAATGTTGACAATCCTTCTTACAAAGATTTAGTAACCTATCGTTTAGCAGAAACTTTTTTAATAGGTGCTGAGGCTTATTTGCGTAAAGGAAACCAAGCAAAAGCGTTAGAATTTTATAATAAGACTTGGGTAAGAGCTGGAAATACTACTAGAACTGCAGCGTTAACACTTCAAGATATTCTTGATGAGGACGCAAGAGAATTGTCTCAAGAAAATTTAGGACACAGATGGTATTTAATAAAAAGATTTGGTGCTTCAACAATGGAACAACAAATTAAAACGTATGCAGGTTCGTCTAATTATTTAAATAAAATAGTTTACAGTAGTACAACTGGAAAAACAACTTTGGCTTCTGCAAATGCAACAAATGCTGCAAACTATCAATTAATAAGAACAAATTTCGACGTTTCTAGAAATACAAGATGGCCAATTCCTCAAAGTCAAATTAATGCTATGGGTGGAAATTATCCTCAAAATTCTGGTTATTAATTATAAATAATACAAAAAAGATGAGGTGTTTTATTTTATGAACTGCCTCATCTTTATTTGACTTTTACAAAATCTGAATACAAACATTTTTATTCTATAATGAAAAATTTATTTTTATTTACTTTTTTCTTTTTTCAAATTACGTATTCTCAAGTTTGTGACCCAAAAAAATATAACAATCTTGGCGCAATAAAATTCAAATCAATACAAGTTGAAGCCAAGCCGTGGGCTAAAGGAAAAGATATACCATGGCAATTTTTTGAAACATGTACAATAAAAGAAATTGAAGGTTTTGAGCCAAATGCAAAAAAGTTTGTAAATACTGCTTACGGGAGTGATATTTCTCAAAAATTTAATGCAACTGGATTTTTTAGAACCGAAAAGCAAGGCAACAGATGGTGGGTTATCGATCCTTTTGGATACCGAAACATTCAGGTAGTAATAAATTCTTTACGACCAGGAAAGTCAGAAAAAAACGAAATGGAATTTGGCACTCGTTTTGGAAATAGCAAAAAATGGATAAATGCTACTGCCGATTCATTAAAATCGTATGGTTTTAATGGAAGCGGTTCATGGAGTGAAGACCAGCTAATACAAGAGTACAATACAACGGCAAAATTACCCCTTTCATTTACTCCAAACCTAAACTTCATGAGCGGGTATGGTAAGGAAAGAGGCGGTACGGTTCAGCTTCCAGGAAATACGGGCTATCCCAACCAATGTATTTTTGTTTTTGATGCTGAATTTGAAATCTATTGCGAAAAAAGAGCTCAAGAAATTGCTAAATACAGTACGGACAAAAATTTATTTGGATATTTTTCAGATAACGAAATGCCACTAGGTTTGGAAAATTTAGAAGGATATTTAAAATTAGAAAATAAATTAGATCAAGGCTATTTGTTTGCTTCTAAATGGTTAGAGCAAAAAGGAATTACAATTGATAAAATAACAGACAAAGATAAAGCGGAATTTGCTGGAATTGTTGCCAATAAGTATTTTTCAATTGTTTCAAAAGCCATAAAGAAATACGACCCGAATCACATGTATTTGGGAAGTAGATTGCATGGAGGGGCTAAAAAAGTAGATTCTATAATTGCTGCTGCAGGAAAATATTGTGATATTATTGCCATTAATTATTATGGAGGTTGGTCGCCAGATGCTGTAATGATTGACATGTGGGATAGAGTTGGCAAAAAGCCATTTATAGTAACTGAATTTTATACCAAAGGAATGGATTCGGGACTACAAAATACAGCTGGTGCGGGATTCAGTGTTCGAACCCAAAAAGACAGAGGTTTGGCATATCAAAATTTTTGTTTGTCACTTCTAGCTAGCAAATCGTGTGTTGGATGGCATTATTTTAGATACCAAGACAATGACCCAACTTCAAAAAAAGTAGATCCTTCTAATACCGACGCAAATAAAGGATTGGTAAATAATAGTTACCAATATTACAAACCCTTAATGAAATTTATGAAAGAATTAAATGATAATAAGTATAATTTAGTTAGTTTTTTAGAATCAGAATCTGATAAAATAAAAGCAATTGAACCGATAGATATTATTTTTGCAATTGGGCAATCTAACATGTCAGGTCGAGCGCCAATTGATGATTACAGCGTGATACCAAACGTATATCTATTAAATGCCGATGGAAATTTCGAACCCGCTTCACAACCTTTGAATAAATATTCTAATATTCGAAAAGAATTGAAAATACAAGGGGTTACGGCTGCAAGAAATTGCATGGTAAGTCTGCAAAAATCGTTGGACAAACCCTTGGGATTAATTGTAAATGCGCAAGGAGGTTCTTCTATAAAATTGTGGTACAAACCAGGTAAAGCAAATTACGACGGTGCTTTGAAACGAGCCAAAGAAGCCCAAAAACAGGGAAAAATTAAGGCTATTATTTGGAATCAAGGTTCAAGTGATAACAAAGATGCAAAAGAAGATAATTTTGTTGCCTATAAAGCCAATTTAAAAGAAATGGTTGAAAGTTTTAGAAGGGATTTAAATGAACCTGAACTTCCATTCATTTGTGGTGAATTATCGGTGCGTCCAGAATTTGACGAATTCAATAAAGAAGTGATTCAAAAAGTAAAGGAATATATTCCGTTTAGTGATTTTATTACTGCTGAAGGAACGAAACTTTTAGAGGATAATATTCATTTTGATGCCGAAAGTGCCAACAAATTAGGAGATAGGTATGCAGAAAAGGTACTTCCATTTCTTTTAAAAAAACAATAATTAGCAAAAGTATTTTTTTTAAATGACGATGTTAGTTTAAAATTATAATGCTAAAATCCAAAATGTTTTAATAGAAAACCCAATGAAACTAGCTTTTAAAGTATTTTTTATTTTATTTTTTTCGGGAACATTTGCTAATGTAACTTTACCTGCCGTTTTTTGTGACAATATGGTTTTACAGCAAAATAGTAAAGTTGCTTTTTGGGGAACTGCAAGTCCAAATGAAGCTATTTCTATTTTTGTGAGTTGGTCAAAAAAAACATATTCAATAAAAGCGAATGAAGCTGGAAATTGGAAATTATACATCCCAACTACAAAAGCAAGTTATCAAGAGCAAACAATTACCATCAAAGGAAACAATACAATTACAATTAATAAAATACTTCTTGGTGAGGTTTGGTTTTCTTCTGGTCAATCCAATATGGAATGGGTGATGCGTCGTGTGAAAGATGCTAAAAAAGAACTTTTAGAATCAAAGTATCCAAACATCAGACTTTTTAACATTACAAAAAAAACTTCCGAAACCCCTCAGGTGAATTTTCCTAAAAATTGTAAATGGCTTCCTTGCGATTCAATTAGTGTGAAAGAATTTTCGGCAATCAGTTATTATTTTGCCCGTGAATTGCATCAAAAACTCAATGTACCCATCGGAATTATTACTGCAAGTTGGGGCGGAACTGGAGCAGAATGTTGGGCTCCTGAAGAAAATAATAAGAATAGTACCGAATTGAAAAATTTATATGTCCGTTGGGAAAATTGGGATTCGGATAGAAAAAAGGATAGTATTTCTTTTGCGGAAGCTAAAGCAAAAGGAATAAAAATGGGAGAACCTCAGTCCCTTTACATGACTAGCAGACCACATCGACGTCCCTCCGTTTTGTACAACGGCATGGTGGCTCCCTTGATTCCCTATACGATAAAAGGGGTGGTTTGGTATCAAGGGACTTCTAATCGGGATTGGGCAAA
>SHWW01000067.1 GCA_009693635.1 Flavobacteriaceae bacterium | reverse complement strand
TTAATTATTTGAACTTCAATTCCGTCAATTGTTGTAGCTTGTTTTAATTGAGCTAAAACGTAAATTAGATTTGGGTTGGTAGCTGAAGTTTCAATTTCTGTTCTTGCCCCACCACCATTAGCAGTAACAGTATATTTATCGGTAAAAGTAGTACCACCATCAGCAGAACAAAAGATTTTTCCACCGCCATCATTATGAGCAAAACTTGCTTTGGTTGCCACCCATATTTTATTATCGACACCAATCTCTATGTCATTAGGACAATGTTTATTTCCATTTGCAGTAAGCGGCAGGTTTAATAAATTCCAAGAGGCACCTCCGTTATTAGTTTTATATACGCCATAAGCGTCTGAACCCATGTATGTTGTTGTATTTGCATCTCCATAGTAAGAATCTGCGGCAGCAACAAAAAGTTCAGTTACCCCTGCATTATTTCTAACAGCAATTTTATTTATATGTTGTGCTCCGGGAACAATAGTACCTGAAAGTGCTCCAGGAGTACTAGGATTTAAGGTTCCGACAATTGGCCCATTAGCTAATGCATTTTCTAAAAGGTATCCATCGCTCGATGAAATCATAATTGAAGGAATTGTAATTGTGGTATCAGTTCCTCCCATTGAAATAGGGGGCCCTGCAATATTATTCATCATAATAACTGCGA
The DNA here is from genome assembly GCA_009693635.1 of Flavobacteriaceae bacterium. GTDB lineage: Bacteria > Bacteroidota > Bacteroidia > Flavobacteriales > Flavobacteriaceae > Flavobacterium. The sequence goes on along the minus strand of SHWW01000067.1, from coordinate 9,044 downwards.
CCGCACCGGCATCTTGAGCAAATTTTACTTTAATTGCAAATGTACAGCCACCCCTTCTAATTAAAGCTATTTTTCCGCTAAGGGCACTTGCATTTGTAAGCGTACTACAGCCAAGAGAAGTAGGGGCAGAAACGCCATCATTCACTAGAACAATATTTCCTGGAATTGGGGTAGTTACTGCCGCTCCAAAAGATGTATTGGAAAAACATGGATATACACCAGCAACAGTAGTAGGACTATTAATAGTTAAATTGGATGCCGTTTGAAATGTTGTAGGACCCGTAATGCCGCCAAAAATTTTGGTCCAAGTTGCGCCACCGTTAACAGATTTCCAAACACCATCCCCACCTGCATCTCCACCAGTCCAAGATTCTCCAGTTCCAACATAAAAGATATTGGTATTATTTGGATCATAAGCAAGGCAAGAAACATTTAAATTATCTGAAATATTTACTCTTGTCCATGTTGATCCAGAATTTGAAATCGCAGTATTTTTCCACAAACCACCACTAACTCCACCTGCATAGACAGTTTCACGAGTTGTATCGTTTGGGTCAAACATAACTGCACGAGTTCTTCCACCAACATTTGTTGGGCCTCTTTCAACCCAACTGTTATCCACAGCGTCGCCAGGAACTCTTCCTGTAGCAAGTATTCGTTGTCTATCTTCTAATAATTGTTTTCTAATTACCTCTAAATTTTCTGGAGTTGGTCTTCCTAAAGCTGGATTTATAGTAAGTTCCCACTCACTTTCATAATATTTGTTTGGAGGAACTCCGTTTTTTCCTGCTTCATCTTCGGAAAGGTTTGTGTTTTTTGAAAATGGGCTATGACTTTGGTTATAAGCCAATTTTTTTCTTAATTCAAGTGTTTTTTTACTTGGTTTAGCTTTTTTATTTTTTTCAATTGTAGCAGATAATGCTTTAGATTCTTTTTCTGTTTTTGTCTGAGAAAACCCCGACAAAATAAACAAAATGGAGAAAATTGAGATAAGTAGTTTGTTTTTCATAATATTAGTTTGAAATTTTTAAGATTGTAAATATAGGAATATCATTTATTCTTACAAAAAATATAACCATAATCGATTATTATTTAACTTTTTGATGCATTTATCGTATTAAATAATATGTAAGCATTTCCATCTGTTAACAAGGAAATAAAGTGACAAATATGAAGCAATCTATCGTATAAATTTTCTTTCTCAACTTTAAATTTTTCAGGAAGCAATTGCAATACTAATTTATCAAAATTTGAAGATTTTCCGTCAAAATTATTATTAAAAGCCGTTATAAATTTATCCAATAACGTATTTATTATCTGATAACCCGTCAATTCCTTTTCGATAACTTCCCGACTTTGATAAATATTTTTTATGCTCAATTTGATAATGTCGTCCATTTGCGCCTTGTATTTACTTTTATCGGTCAATGCGGATGGAAATTTCCCTGCTAAAATAGCATCTTCATTTTCAATAAAAACGTTCACAGCATCATTAATTAAACTGCCAATTGCCAAGGCGCGCAAATAACTAATCCGATCTTCTTTTGTAGTTAAAGTGTTGTATTTATTTGTATCAATACTGTCTTTCACTAATTTTATTAAATATTCCAAAGCATAATCTTCCGAAACCAATCCTAGGTTGATCCCGTCCTCAAAATCAATAATGGTGTAGCAAATATCATCTGCTGCTTCAACTAAATAAGCCAAAGGGTGTCTTTCAAAACCTATATCATTCCCAGTTTTATTAGAAATCATTCCCAATTCTGACGCTACCTCTTTAAAAAAAGTCACGTCCGATTGAAAGAAACCATATTTTTTATCGGCAATATCCGAAGTTGGCTTTTTCGGCAAACTCTCTTTCGGATATTTCATATACGCCCCAAGCGTGGCATATGAAATTCTTAACCCTCCTTCGTTCCCAGGTCTTGAACTAGTTAAAACCGAAAAACCATTCGCATTTCCTTCAAAATCTATTAGGTCTTGCCATTCTTTATTCGATAAATCTGCTTTGTATTTTTGTCCATTTCCATTGGAAAAATACTCGCCAATTGCTTTTTCCCCAGAATGACCAAAAGGAGGATTTCCAATATCGTGAGCCAAGGAAGCAGCCGCTACAATTGCCCCAAAATCGTTCATTTGAAACCCGTGAATTTCTTGTAAATAAGGATATTTTTCTATGATTTTCTTTCCAACCAATCGCCCAATCGAACGTCCAACCACTGAAACTTCCAAACTGTGTGTCAATCGTGTATGCACAAAATCAGTTTTCGACAACGGAATAACCTGCGTTTTATCCTGCAAACTTCGGAAAGCCGAAGAGAATATAATTCGGTCATAATCAACCTCAAACCCCAATCGGGTGTCATCTTGTTCCTTACGCAACCGCTTAAAAGTGTCGCCTTGCCGCTTTAGTGATAGTAATTGTTCCCACTTCATTATTAATAGATTTCAGCTGTTCAGTTCACGAATATACAAAATAAGACAGAAGTTATTTCATCACTAGAAATTTTAATAATTAATTAAATTATGCAATACGTGCAATTTAGCGACTTGTCCCTATCAGAAAATATCTTATTTTTGCATAGATTCTGAACTTGTTTCAAGAATTTATAAAAATAATTATGAAACAAAATCCTAAAAGATATACAATAACTGCAGCTTTGCCTTATACCAATGGCCCAATTCATATTGGACATTTGGCTGGTGTTTACGTGCCTTCGGATATTTATTCTCGTTATTTAAGATTGTGCGGAAGAGATGTTTTGTTTGTTTGCGGAAGTGATGAACACGGAGTGGCGATTTCTATGAAAGCAAAGAAAGAAGGGGTTTCGCCGCAAGAAATTATTGATAAATATGACGGAATTATTCGTAAATCATTTGTAGATTTCGGAATTTCTTTTGATAACTATTCTAGAACTTCATCAAAAATTCACCACGATACAGCATCTGAATTTTTTAAAAAATTATACGACAATGGGAATTTTATAGAGCAAGTTACCGAACAATTATATGATACAAAAGCAAACCAATTTTTAGCGGACCGATTTGTAATTGGTACTTGCCCAAAATGCGGTCACGAAGAAGCCTACGGTGATCAATGTGAAAAATGTGGATCCACTCTAAATCCAACAGATTTAATCAACCCAAAATCAACTATTACAGGAGAAATTCCAGTAATGAAATCCACAAAACATTGGTTTTTACCCTTGGATCGATATGATGATTTTTTGAGAGAATGGATATTAATTGGACATAAAAGCGATTGGAAACCCAATGTTTACGGACAAGTAAAATCTTGGATTGATGGCGGTTTAGAACCTCGTGCGGTAACTAGAGATTTAGATTGGGGAATTGACGTTCCTGTTGAGGGAGCCGAAGGAAAAAAATTATATGTGTGGTTTGATGCCCCAATTGGCTATATTTCTGCAACTAAAGAATGGGCGTTGCGTGAAGGAAAAGAATGGGAGCCGTATTGGAAAAATGAAGATACAAAATTGGTTCACTTCATTGGAAAAGACAATATTGTTTTCCATTGTATTATTTTTCCAGCGATGTTAAAGGCTGAAGGAAGTTATATTTTACCCGATAATGTTCCTGCAAATGAATTTTTGAATTTGGAAGGAAACAAATTATCAACTTCAAAAAATTGGGCGGTTTGGCTGCACGAATATTTGGAAGACTTTCCATATCAGCAAGATGTTTTGCGTTATGCATTGACATCAAATGCCCCAGAAACTAAGGATAATGATTTTACTTGGAAAGATTTTCAGGCTAGAAACAATAATGAATTGGTTGCTATTTTCGGGAATTTTGTAAATCGAGTAGTGGTTTTAACCAATAAATATTATGAGGGGATTGTTCCAAATCCGAATTCTTTTTCAGAGGTGGATAATGCAACTTTAACCGAATTAAAAGCGTATCCAGCCGTAATTTCAAGCTCTGTTGAACGCTACAGATTTAGAGAAGCTTTGGGTGAGTTAATGAATGTTGCCCGTTTGGGGAATAAATATCTTGCCGATGAAGAACCTTGGAAAGTAATAAAAGATAATCCTGAACGCGTGCCAACACAGATGTATGTAGCCTTACAAATTACGGCAGCATTGAGTTCTCTTTGCGAGCCATTCCTTCCTTTTACCGCCGCTAAACTTTCAAGGATTCTGAAAATAGAAAGTAAAATTGATTGGGAAACCGTTTCCGAAACTTCAGAATTAATTACTGCAGGGCATCAAATCGGAGAGGCAGAATTGCTTTTTGCTAAAATTGAAGACGAAGAAATTCAAAAACAAATGGACAAATTAGAAGCTACGAAAGTTGCAAATATAGCAGAGAATAAAATAGTAGAATCTCAGAAAGAAACCATTCAATATGAAGATTTCGCTAAAATAGATTTGCGTGTAGGAACGATTTTAGAAGCAGAGAAAATGCCAAAAGCAAACAAACTTTTGATTCTTAAAATAGATACGGGAATTGATGTGCGAACCATAGTTTCTGGAATTGCGGAGAGTTTTTCGCCAGAGGAAATTATCGGAAAACGCGTTACGGTTTTAGTGAATTTAGCTCCTCGAAACCTTCGTGGCGTGGAAAGCCAAGGAATGATTTTGATGACCACAAATGCAGAAGGAAAATTGGTTTTTGTGAATCCTGGTGTTGATGGAGTTGCAAATGGAGAAACTATAAACTAAATGAACCTTAAAGTAATTGCATTCGACGCCGATGATACTTTGTGGCATAACGAACCTTATTTCGATGAAGCCCAAGAGCGTTTTTGCGTTTTGTTTCAAGATTATGCTTCTAAGCAAGAAATATTAGGGTTGATTTTAAATCACCAAATTTCAAATTTATCTTTGTATGGATTTGGAATTAAGGCATTTACACTTTCTATGATTGAAACGGCTTTGGAATTAACCAATCATGCTATTTCAGGAAAAGGAATTGAAAAAATTATTTCCATCGGCAAAGATTTATTACAAAAACCAGTCGAATTATTACCTGAAGTAGAAACCGTTTTACATGAGTTACAAGGAAAATACAAATTAGTTGTTGCTACCAAAGGCGATTTAAAAGATCAGCACAGAAAACTTCACGACTCAGGAATTGGCGCTTTTTTTCATCATATAGAAGTTATGAGCGACAAAACCGAATTGGATTATCAAAAAATTTTAGGGCGATTGGATTGTAACCCGGAAGATTTTTTAATGATTGGAAACTCCCTTAAATCCGATATTTTACCTATTTTAAATATTGGGGGTTACGGAGTTCATATTCCGTATCACACCACTTGGGAATATGAAAAAATAGATTTCAAAATTGAACACGATAATTTTTATTCCCTTAAAAAAATTACCGATGTTTTATACTTACTAAAATAATTAAAGCCGCAGTTAACAGAAAAACTGAAAACCGCGACTTAAAACTAAATCATATTTTTTATTTTCCTAATAATAATACTTCATCAATTACGACTTCGGTTACATAACGTTTTTCTTCGTTTTTGTCTTCGTAACTTTTGTGGGTAAGTTTGCCTTCAATGGCAATTTCTTTACCTTTAACCACATATTTTTCAATAATGTCTGCGGTTTTCCCCCAAGCAACAAGGTTGTGCCATTGGGTTTCTTCTACTTTTTCTCCTTTGTCATTTTTGTAGCTTTCGTTTGTTGCAATTGCTAATTTCGCTAATTTTTTTCCTCCCTCGAATGTTTTAATTTCTGGATCATTACCAACGTGACCGATTAACTGTACTTTGTTTCTTAATGTGCTCATGGCGTTTAAATTTAAATGGTTTATATAAAATTATTTTTGTTTTGCCGATACTTGTTTGATTTCGACATTGCAAAGATGTGGCGACTTCCAAAAATTATTCGGTTGTTAACTACTTACTTTCGGTTGTAGTTGTTTGTAAGCGTTTGTAATTGGAAAATTATGAGTATATTTGGTTGGTTTATAGAAACATAACCATGGATTGTTTGAGACAATAATTTGCATTAAAATAAAAAATAATGAACAAAACGTGTTTAGAATGCTCCGATAAAATTGTGGGTCGCGAGGACAAAAAGTTTTGCAGCGACGGTTGTAGAAACTCGTATAACAACAAAATTAACAAGGATAGCACGAATTTTATGCGCAATGTGAACAACAAATTGAGGAAAAATTATCGGATTTTGAGTGCTTTAAATGCAGATGGGAAGTCGAAAACAACACGTGCAAAATTATTAAGCAAGGGATTTGATTTTGAATTTTTTACGAATATTTTGAATACTAAAACCGGAAACAGCTATTATTTTTTGTATGACCAAGGTTATTTGGCTTTAGAAAACGACTATTTTATGTTGGTTAAAAAAGATATTTAACTCCAAATATATTTCAAATGAAAAACAAATTTACGTCACTTTTATCGATTGTATTTATTGCTGGAATTATTGGGTTAATTAACTATTTTATGATGCCGCAATGGGTTTCAAAGGAAGAAGGTTCGCTTGCGGAATTCTCGACGCAGCGGGCTTTGGGGAAAGTGAAAATAATTTCTGGAAATCCACATTACATAGGTTCGGAAAATCATAAAATTGTTCGGGATTATTTGGTTAAAGAACTACAAAGTTTGGGTTTGGAAGTTCAAATTCAAGAAGGAACGACGCTTTCTGATTGGGGAAATTTGACTAAATCTAAAAATATCTTAGCAAGAATTAAAGGTTCTAACAGTTCGAAAGCGTTGTTATTGCTTTCGCATTATGATAGTGCGCCACATTCGTATTCGCACGGTGCGAGTGACGATGCGTCTGGAATTGCGACAATTTTAGAAGGATTACGCACATTTTTATATAATAAAACACCGCACAAAAACGATATTATTATTTTGTTTTCGGATGCCGAAGAAATGGGGTTGAATGGTGCGGCACTTTTTGTAACCAAAAGTAATTGGGCGAAAGAAGTGGGATTGGTTTTGAATTTTGAAGCGCGTGGAAGTGCGGGACCAAGTTATATGTTGATGGAAGTTAATCAGGGAAATGCGGGCTTGGTGAAGGAATTTACGACTGCAAATCCTAAGTTTCCAGTTTCCAATACGTTGATGTATAGCATTTATAAAATGTTGCCCAACGATATGGATTTGACTGTTTTTAGAGAACAAGGAAACATTCAGGGATTTAATTTTGCGTTCATTGACAATCATTTCAATTACCATACGGCGCAAGATGATATTGATCATTTGAGTCCGAAAACACTGGCGCATCAAGGGACTTATTTGATGCCGTTGTTGAAGTATTTTTCAAATTCGGATTTGAGTTCTTTGCAATCTTCGGAAGATTACGTCTATTTTAATACGCCATTTTCATTTGTGAGTTATCCGTTTTCGTGGATTGTTCCAATGTTTATTATGTCGGTTTTATTTTTTTTATTTTTAGTTTTTATTGGTGTTGGAAAACGAGTTTTGGTGTTTTCAGAAATTGGAAAAGGGTTTCTGAATCTGTTTGGCTCGTTGATAGTTTCAGGAATTGCGACCTTTTTTGGTTGGAAATTAATGTTGAATATATATCCACAATACAACGATATTCTTCAAGGATTTACTTATAACGGTCATTATTATATTGGCGCTTTTGTGTTTTTGAGTTTGGCGATTTGCTTTTTGTTTTACATAAAATCGGATTCGGAAAACAAAACCGAAAATTATTCCGTGGCACCATTATTTATGTGGATTATCCTAAATTTTGCAATTGCTTTTTATTTGCCTGGAGCGGGATTTTTTGTAATTCCATTGTTTTGCAGTTTATTTATGTTGGCGTATTTTGTCACCACGCAAAAATCAAATCGCACACTGAATTTAGTATTGAGTATCCCATCGCTAATCATTTTTGCGCCTTTTATAATTATGTTTCCGATAGGTTTGGGATTAAAAATTTTGGCTGGAAGCGCTGTTTTGACTGTTTTAGTTTTCGGATTGTTGTTGCCAATATTTGGAGCATTTCCTAAAAAAGGAGTATGGGCATTTGTATTGTTTCTAATTTCGATTGGCTTTTTTGCGAAAGCACATTTCAATTCCAATTATGCGAAAGGAAAGGCAAAACCAAACAGCTTACTATATATTTATAATGCAGATTCGGACAAAGCTTTTTGGGCAACGTATGATTTAAATTTAGACGAATGGACGAAAACGTATTTAGGGGAAAATCCAAAAAGCGCAGGAATTTTAATTAAAAATACGTTGTTTAGCAAATACAAATCGGGGGTTACATATTCAGCTGAAGCCGATGTAAAAGAAGTTAGCGAACCCACAATTGAATTTTTTCAGGATAGTATTGGCAGTTCACAGCGGTACATTAAAATGCGGATTTCCCCGAATAGAAATGTTAATCGCTATGATATTTTTGCCAATGAAAAAATGATTTTCTATAATTTTAAGGCAAATGGAGCGACTGCTTTGGCACAAAAAGGGAGTTTGTATTTACGTAAAGGAAAGCGATTGATTAGTTATTATGTTGTGGATAATGATCCGTTGGAATTGCAGTTTTCTATTGCAGCAAATGCTACTTTTGATATGGATTTGATGGAAAGTTCTTTTGATTTATTGACCAATCCAAAATTCAGAATCGTCAAAAGATTGCCTTGGATGATGCCGATGCCGTTTGTATTGAATGATGCTGTTGTGATTCAAAAGAAGATTATTCCGTCAATTGTTATTCCTAAAACTAAAAATTACAGTTTTAATAAGTTGGTTGTAAAAGATAGTTTGACGGTTATTTCAGATTCTATAAAAGCCATTCAATAATGACAAAAATTAGTATTCTTGGTTGTGGATGGTTAGGATTCCCATTGGCGAAAGCCTTATTAGAAAATGGATTTTCTGTTAATGGTTCGACGACTTCAACGGAAAAACTTTTAAACATTGAAAATGCAGGAATATCCTCTTTTTTAATTGAATTGGGAGAAGTTGCAATTAAAGGAAATATATCTGAATTTTTGGAAGGAAGTCAGGGTTTAATCATTGATATTCCCCCAAAATTAAGAGGAGCTGCAACTGAAAATTTTGTAGCTAAAATTAAAAATTTAATTCC
>SHWW01000066.1 GCA_009693635.1 Flavobacteriaceae bacterium | reverse complement strand
GGTTATTCAACTCTTTACGAATAGCATTGGTAGATTCTTGCATTTCATCTGCTAAACCACGTAAATGGCCATGATTGGCTGAGTTTATAAAAAACTTTACCAAAATTCTAAGACGAGTTTTAGATGTAATTAGAGTTTTTAGCATTTGATAATTACAATATTGAGTAACAAAAGTACTCATTAATATTAATTAAAACAAAAAATTATTAATATAATTTTATAAGCTATTAATCGAATCGTTTTTTAAATAAAAAAAACCACCAAAGAGGTGGTTTTAATAAAATAAAAATAGGCTTAATTAGAATTTCAGTACTAATTCAGCGCTATGTTGAATATGATTGTTTAAAAGTGTGTTTTGTGTAAATCCATATTTACCTAATGTTTGTAAACGCAAACCAACATTTGAATTCAACCACAAATTGAATCCTAATCCCAAATTAGAAGATTGGTTTTCATTGTCTCCCACTTTATTTAAACCAAATCCAGCTACAATATAGGGGTCAAAAGCAGTATATTTTATAAATTCTTTACCAAAATAGAATTTACCATTTAAATCAAATCCAAAATAACTTTGATCATCTTTTAAGGTAGTTCCATTTTGCATTTTATCAGATGAAAGCTCATTAATTCCTATAGAACCTTCAATTGAAAATTGCTCTGACATTATTCTTTCAAAACTAACCTTAGAAACTGTAGGCACATAATTCCATTGATCAGAAGCGTTTAAATATTGATCGTGGGCAGTAGCAGTGTTATCGATAATGTTAGACCCAAATCCAAGAATCCATTTTGGTTTTGCATTAGCATTGCTTTCTTGAGATACAACAGCTAAAGTTGAAAATAATAAAAATAATACAACAAGGTTTTTCATGACTATAAAGTTTAAAATTTTTAACAAATATATAATTTATTTCTTAAGTTGCATTAAAATTAAAAGATAATTAAGTTATTTGTAAATTATAATTAAAAAATATGACCCCCATAGCCATAATATCCTTAATGACTGTATATTTCGGAATCTTATTCTTGATTTCGTATTTTGTGAGTAAAAATAACACCGGAAACGAAGCTTTTTTTAAAGCCAATAAAAACTCAAAATGGTATTTAGTTGCTTTTGGAATGATTGGAACTGCACTTTCCGGAGTTACTTTTATATCTGTTCCAGGCGAAGTGGGCAACCCTGAAAATCAATTCAAGTATTTTCAGTTCGTTTTGGGCAACGCCATTGGTTTTATTATTATTGCTAAAATATTGCTTCCTTTATATTATAGAATGAATCTAACTTCCATTTATAGTTACATTGAGCAGCGCCTGGGAATTATAAGTTATAAAACTGCTGCTTCCATATTCCTGATTAGTAGGACTATTGGTTCTTCTTTCCGATTGTATTTGGTAGTTATCGTTTTGCAACGCTATGTATTTGATTTTTACCAAATTCCGTTTGCCGCAACGGTTCTAATTTCTTTACTATTGATATTTGCCTACACCTATCGCGGGGGATTAAAAACGATAATTATTACTGATACCTTACAAACTGTTTTCTTAGTTTCCTCTGTATTCTTAACTATATATTTTATTTGTAGTAGTCTAAACCTGAATGTTTTTGAAGCCTTTGAGGAAGTAAAAAATAGCAATTATTCTAAAATATTTTTCTTTGATGATTATATGAAAGGCACGTATTTCATAAAGCAAATTTTGGGCGGAATATTTGTAACCATTGCAATGGTTGGACTTGACCAGGACTTAATGCAAAAGAATTTGAGTTGCGCAACCATTGGCGAAGCCCAAAAAAACATGTTCACGTTCACAGGAATTTTTGTAATTATCAATATTTTCTTTTTGAGTGTAGGCGCACTACTTTATATTTATGCCGAAAGAAACGGTATTTCAGTTCCTACCGACTTAATTACTGGAAAACCCCGAACGGATTTATTATTTCCTGAAATAGCTTTTAATCATTTGACTTTAGTACCTGCAATTGTATTTCTTTTGGGTTTAACAGCGGCTACATTTGCCACTACTGATTCTGCATTAACCGCATTGACAACTTCTTTTTGCGTCGATTTTCTTGGTATGGACAAAATTGAAAACGCTGCTAAAGCAAATATGGTACGAACAAGACATTTCGTTCATATTGGATTTTCGCTTTTGATGTTTATGGTAATTGTGATTTTTAATGCAATAAATAACGCCTCGGTGGTGAGTATGATATTTAAGATTGCATCCTATACTTATGGACCACTTTTAGGATTGTATTGTTTTGGATTGTTTATGAAAACAAAAACCGTTCATGACAAATTGGTTCCTTTAATTTGTTTGATTTCACCAGCTATTTGCTTTTTAATAAGTTACAATTCAGCTGCTCTTTTTGGTGATTATGTTATTGATAATGAACTCATAATCATCAATGGACTTATAACTTTTATTGGATTGTTGATGATTAGCAAACCTGCAACTTCTGAAACGCGATTCTAATTTTTAGCCCTTACCGACCGGCGGGCAGGTGGCAGTGTAAATCCTTTGCTTTTTTTCTTAAAAAAGCAAAGATTGCAACGTACAGCGGGACACGAGCAAAGAGAACTGACGAAGTAAAAGCTTCAAATATTACTAATACTGATTGGTAGTTAAAAGTACCAATGTACACGCCACTTCTACTTTTATATTATTCAATTTCAGCAATTGGTAGAACTCCGGATTTTCTGTTCCGGGATTAAAAATCACACGTTTTGGTTTTACTTCAACAATATAATTGTAGTAATCTCTTTGTCGAGCTGGATTTAGATATAATGACACTGTATTTATTTGTGACAACGGAATGGCTTTGGTGTAAATTTTAATTCCCGCTATTTCGCCTGTATTTTGACCAATTGCAAGCACGGAATTCCCTTTTTCAACTAACATTGTGATTGCTTTAAACGAGTATCTATCTGGCTTTGTTGACGCACCGAGTACGAGTGTTTTTTTATTTTTCATTTTGCAAAAATACGTATTAAATGGGAGTTAAATTTCCTCTTTTGGTAAGAATATTTCAGCCATCATACAACGGGCACTTCCACCACCGCAGGCTTCAATGGTATCAAGGCCCGAACTAAGAATAGTAACGTGCTCTTCCAATTGCGCCACTTGCTTTTTAGTCAGACTTTTATGAGCCGCTGAACTCATTACTAAATATCTTCTATCGTTAGCGCCTTTAACTTCAAGTAGGTTCCCGGCAAAATTATTGACTTGGTCTTCAGTAATTAATATCACTTCTTTCTCATCGCCTTTAAGGCTATCCAAAACCATTTTTCGCTCTTTTTTGTCCTCTATTGAATCGGCGCAAATTACGGCATAGGTTTCGCCTAAACACATCATTACATTAGTATGATAGATTAACTTTCGTTCGCCATTTACGGTTTGAAACGCTTCAAAAATGATAGGATTTAAATCGAAATCTTCACAAAATTCTATAAATAATTCTTCGTCAGCTCTTGGCGACAAAGCGCAATAGGCTTTTCCATTGGCCCTGTCAAGAACAATACTTCCGGTACCTTCAAGGAAATAACCATCTTCTTCGGCAGAGGTATAATCAACAATGTTTTCGATTAGGAATCCTTTTTCTTCTAAAATATCTAATATTTCCTCCCTACGTTCAAGACGACGATTTTCGGCAAACATTGGAAACAAAGCGATGTCTCCATTTTCATGAAATGAGATCCAGTTATTAGGAAAAATGCTGTCAGGAGTATCTGGGTTTACAGTATCATCAACAACAATAACATCAACACCAACGGCAGTCAATTTAGAAACAAACGCATCGAATTCTTGTTGGGCTTTTGCGTTAACTGTTGCAGGCAATAACCCGTCAATCACTTTTTGATAATAATTATTAACGGCCGTTTGCTCGTTCATTCGAAAAGCAACTGGGCGAATCATTAATATGGAGTTGGTAGTTTGATTCATATATTTATGTCTTAAAGTCAAAAGTCATAAAGTCAAAAGTTGTAAGCTTAAAACTAGACTTAAAAAAAGTTATTAATCTCTAATTAGTGGTAAAGTAGAACACCTTAACAGTCCTTCTTGTTTGGCTATTTCAGCATATGGAATTTCTTCAACGGTGAATTCATTTTCTCTTAGCCATTTGTTTAATCTTTTGAATTTTCTTTCGGAAACTACTACGTTTGGAGCAAGTGAAAACACATTAGAATTCATATTATACATTTCATTTCTTTTAATATGAAATAGATTTTCTTTACCAAATAGTTTTACTAGAAATAGGTAATCCGATTCTTCACGAAAACCTTGTTTGTAAATAATACCTTTATCAACTCCTACAGGCTGAAAACAGCAATCTAAATGAAGCGCGTTGTCTCGGGCTTCAATTTTTGATTTAACTAAATCAAATTCTTTAACAATTTTATTTGGAAATAAATTTCTTATAAATTCCACACCCTGCCAATTGGTTCTTGCGGTAATATAATCTTTATAGTCACTTCCTTTATAAGTTCCCATAAAAATATAATCATTCCAAAGCATTACATCGCCCCCTTCTATATGAACCTCTTCTGGAGGTCGAATCACTTTTATGGGATCTATTTGATCGGTAATATAATTGATTGCGTCTAATTCTCTTTCTCTGTCAGGCAAAATATTAGCTTTAACAAAGATATCATCTATTACAAAACCGATGTCGCGAGCAAAAATTTGATTGTAATTTTCAATCAGGTGGGGACGAAAAACAGTTACATTATATTTTTGAAATACCGCAGAAAATGCTTCCATTTCTTTAACCATATCCGATTCAAGGGGATACGTTCCTGCTAAAATATGCTCTAATGATTTTGGGTCATAGGCCTCTTCTATAGTTGGTGTTGGCCCATTATTGATAGCCAAACCTAAAACTACGGCTCTTAATCTTGATGTTTCGTTTTGTACGTTGAGTTGCAACATTATGTAATTTGATTTTGACTATTTACAAATATAAAAAAAAGCCTCACATTTTGTGAAGCTTTCCTAATATTTAATCAAAAAATCTATCTTTTATCAATAGATTTGAAATCTCTAAAAGGATGTCCTGTATAAACTTGTCTTGGGCGACCTATTGGTTCTTTGTTTTCGCGCATTTCTTTCCATTGTGCAATCCAACCTGGCAACCTTCCAATAGCAAATAGAACGGTAAACATGTCTGTTGGGATTCCCAAAGCACGGTAAATAATTCCTGAATAAAAATCTACATTTGGATATAATTTTCTAGAAACAAAATAGTCATCTACTAATGCTGCAGCCTCTAATTTTTTTGCAATTTCCAAAATTGGATCATTCACTCCTAAAGTTTCTAATACTTCATCGGCAGCTTTTTTGATGATTTTGGCTCTTGGATCAAAGTTTTTATAAACTCTGTGACCAAAACCCATCAAACGGAATTCATCGTCTTTATCTTTGGCTTTCGCCATATATTTATCGGTATCGCCCCCCTTCAATTGAATTTCTTCTAACATTTCAAGAACAGCTTGGTTTGCTCCACCGTGAAGTGGCCCCCAAAGTGCAGAAACTCCAGCAGAAATAGAAGCAAATAAACCGGCATGAGAAGAACCTACCATTCTTACCGTTGAAGTGGAACAGTTTTGTTCGTGATCTCCGTGAAGAATAAATAACTTATTCAATGCATTAATTACAACTGGATTTGAAGTGTAAGGATCTGTAGGAATTTCAAACATTAAACGCATAAAATTTTCAACATATCCTTGTGTATTATCGTAATAATTCAAAGGATAGCCCATACTTTTTCTATATGTCCACGTTGCAATTACAAGGAATTTACCCATTGTTTTGCAAACGGCTTCATACATTTCTTTTTCATTTTCAACATTAACGGATTTAGGGTTAAATGCTGTTAATGCGCTTGTTAATGAAGATAAAACTCCCATTGGATGAGCAGTTTTAGGAAAGCCATCAATGATGTTTTTCATTTCTTCGTTAACCAGTGTATATTTTCTGATGTTGGTTTCAAATTTCTCCAACTCTTGTTTTGTTGGTAAATCACCAAAAATCAATAAGTAAGATACTTCAAGAAAGTTTGCTTTATCGGCTAAATCTTCGATTGCATATCCTCTGTAACGCAAAATTCCTTCTTCACCATCTAGGTACGTAATTTCACTTTTGCAAGAACCTGAATTTTTATACCCTGGATCCAATGTGATTGCACCCGTTAAATCACGTAATTTATTAATATCTATGGCTACTTCATTTTCACTTCCAACAATTACTGAAAATTCATATTTTTTACCTTCAAATTCTAAAACAGCTATTTTTGACATAGTATATGGAAAATAATCTTATTATATAAAAATAAACAAAATTAAGGTATTTAAGGTTAACTATAAAAGAAATACGGTAACGATTTCGTTAAATTAAGTATAAAAATTGTACAATTGATATATATATTGATAAAATCTAAAAAAATTAAGACAAAAAAAACATCCAATAAGCATTTCTACTCATTGGACGTTTAAAATTTATTTAGAATAAACTATTTTTTTTTGAATGCTTTTACTCCAGGAAAGTAAGCGGTATCTCCTAATTCTTCTTCAATTCTAAGTAATTGATTGTATTTTGCCATTCTATCACTTCTTGAGGCAGAACCAGTTTTTATTTGTCCGCAATTCAATGCAACTGCTAAATCGGCGATAGTATTGTCCTCAGTTTCACCTGAACGGTGAGACATTACTGAAGTAAATCCTGCATTTTTAGCCATATTCACAGCAGCAATTGTTTCAGTTAAAGTTCCAATTTGGTTCACTTTTACTAAAATTGAATTGGCAATTCCTCTTTCAATTCCTGTTGACAAACGTTCAACATTGGTTACAAATAAATCATCCCCTACTAATTGTGTTTTGTGACCGATTTTATCTGTCAAATATTTCCATCCATCCCAGTCATTTTCATCCATTCCATCTTCAATTGAAATAATAGGATATTTAGAAGCCAATTCAGCTAAATAATCTGCTTGTTCTTCTGACGATCTAATTTTTCCTGTTGCTCCTTCAAATTTTGTGTAATCGTATTTTCCGTTTACATAGAATTCAGAAGCAGCACAATCTAGGGCAACCATAATTTCATCACCAAAAGTATATCCAGCTGCATCAACCGCTTTTTTAATTGTATCTAAAGCATCTTCAGTTCCTCCGGCTAAATTTGGAGCAAAACCACCTTCGTCACCAACAGCGGTACTCAAACCACGGTCATGTAATACTTTTTTAAGATGGTGGAAAATTTCCGTTCCCATTTGCATCGCTTGCGTAAAAGTTTTTGCTTTTACGGGAATAATCATAAATTCTTGAAATGCGATAGGCGCATCAGAATGGGAACCTCCGTTAATGATATTCATCATTGGAACGGGGAGTGTCTTGGCAGAAACTCCACCTATATATCTGTATAATGGCAATCCTAATTCATTGGCTGCTGCTTTGGCTACTGCTAAAGAAACGCCAAGAATTGCATTGGCACCAAGATTAGATTTGTTAGGCGTTCCATCTAAAGCAATCATTGTTAGATCGATTAGGTTTTGTTCGAAAATGGAAGTTCCTAACAATTCTTCTGCAATTTTAGTGTTTACATTTTCAACGGCTTTCAAAACTCCTTTTCCAAGAAATGCTTTACCGCCATCACGTAATTCAGCCGCTTCATATTTTCCTGTTGATGCTCCAGAAGGAACTGCAGCTCTTCCTAAAATACCATTTTCAGTAACTACGTCAACTTCAATTGTTGGATTTCCTCTTGAGTCGAAAATTTGTCTCGCGTGAATTTTGATAATAATGCTCATTTTTTTCTTTTTTATATCTGATTTATAATAGTTTTAAATTGTATTACAAATATATCACATCTATCGAAATGATTATTTGAAACAAATTAATGTTATTAACTCAAACGTTTTAGTTTGCTGAAAGTTTTATATTTTCAATAAACTGGTCAAATAAATAGGACGCATCGTGAGGTCCGGGACTCGCTTCGGGATGGTATTGTACCGAAAAACAGCTTTTATTGATCATTCTCATTCCTGCCACTGTTCCATCATTTAAATGTAAATGAGTTATTTCAAATTCGGGATGCTGCTCTAATTCTTCTTTATTGACAGCAAAGCCATGGTTTTGAGATGTGATTTCTCCCTTTCCTGAAATGAGATTTTTTATAGGATGATTAATTCCTCGGTGTCCATTGAACATTTTATAGGTAGAAATTCCGTTGGCTAAAGCAATCATTTGATGACCCAAACAAATTCCAAAAACCGGAGTATCTGTTTTTAATATTTTACGGGTAACTTCTTGCACTTCTTTTAATGGATCTGGATCTCCAGGGCCATTGGAAAGAAAATAACCATCTGGGTTGAAGGCTTTCAATTCCTCAAAAGAAGTATTATATGGAAATACTTTAATATAACAATCTCTAGAATCCAAGCATCTCAAGATATTGGTTTTAATACCTAAATCTAAAGCTGCTATTTTATAAGTTGCGTTTTCGTTTCCGAAAAAATAAGGGGTTTTGGTAGAAACTTTTGATGCTAATTCTAATCCTTTCATATTAGGAACCAAAGCTAACTTTGCTTTTAGTTCTTCGATTGGAGTTTCATCAGTACAAATTACAGAATTCATTGCACCGTTTTCTCGAATGTAACTTACTAATGCTCTTGTGTCGACATCGGAGATGGCAACTAAATTAACTTTTTCAAAATAGTTAAAAAGACTCTCTGAGGCATCGAGTCTAGAATAGTTGAAACTGAAGTTTTTGCAAACCAATCCAGAAATTTTTATTCCATCGGAATCGACCTCTTTTTTGTGAACGCCATAGTTACCGATGTGTGGATTGGTAGCCACCATTATTTGACCATAATACGATGGATCGGTGAAAATTTCTTGGTATCCAGTCATTCCGGTGTTAAAACAAACTTCTCCGAATGCAGTTCCTTCGATACCGATAGATTTTCCATGAAAAATAGTTCCATCACTAAGGAGTAGAATTGCAGGTTTTCTGTTTGTGTACTTCATTGTTGTATTTGTTTTGTTGTGGTTGCAAATTTAATTTAAAATATGATGCTGTGAAAATTTAATTTGTCGAGAAGCCAAAAAAAAAGTTCAAAAAAAAAGGACAAACTAATTAAAGTATGTCCTTTTGTATTTATTAAATAATGAAACTCATTATTCTTCAGCAGTTTTATCTTCCGCCTCTGAAGTATCTGCTTCTGCTACTGGAGCTTCTGCTTCAACAACCTCTGGAGCTTCTGCTTCTGCTACTGGAACTTCTACTTCAACAACTTCTGGAGCTTCTACTTCTGCTACTGGAACTTCTACTTCAACAACTTCTGGAGTTTCAACTTCTGCTACTGGAGCTTCAGCTACTACTTCAGGAGTTTCAACTTCAGCAACTGGTGCTGGAGCTACCTCTGCAACATCTTCTGATTTGTTACCTTTTCCTCCTCTACGGCTTTTTGCTTTTTTAACTTCTTTTTTACCCCCGTTGTAAAGTTCATTGAAATCTACTAGTTCGATCATTGCCATATCGGCATTATCACCTAAACGATTTCCAACTTTAATAATACGAGTGTATCCACCCGGACGATCTCCAACTTTTACAGCTACGTCTCTGAACAGGTCAGTTACAGCATATTTGCTACGTAAATAAGCAAAAACAATACGACGATTGTGAGTCGTATCATCTTTAGATTTTGTTATTAATGGCTCAACAAATTGTTTAAGCGCTTTTGCTTTAGCTACAGTTGTGTTAATACGTTTGTGCTCAATAAGAGAACAAGCCATATTAGCCAGCATCGATTTTCTGTGTGCTGTCTGTCTGCCTAA
>SHWW01000065.1 GCA_009693635.1 Flavobacteriaceae bacterium | reverse complement strand
GGCAAACAGTGCATGAATTTAGCGTTATTCGTCAATTTCATCTTTTCAGAAGTCACTGTCCAACTGGAATCAGAATTGGTTATTTGACCGTATTCATTGTAATTGCTCCAGTTTTTAGCATAAATAAAATCGGCGTTTTCAAAAGCTATGTCTTGGTTGTGTTCAATTTTAGAATCCTTAGTAATTTCTGGGTTCAACTCGTATCCCTTTGGGTGTGTAATCACAAAATCGGCATCCTGCAGTTGCATCATTTCTACAAAAGAATTCGGCACTGCTTGAGGCAACGCTTTTGGATGTGGCGCCCATGTTAATACTACTTTTGGTTTGTGATTTGGTTTGAATTCTTCCAATGTAATCGCATCGGCAAAAGCTTGTAACGGGTGACCTGTAGCGCTTTCCATATTGATTATTGGCACGGTTGCATGTTTCAGAAAACCTGTAATTACAACTTCAGAATTATCTTTTTCCTTGTCTTTTAATTCCGCAAAAGCACGAATTGCAATAACATCACAATATTGAGAAACGACTTCTGCCGCTTCCTTTATATGCTCCGAAGCCCCTTGATTCATTAAGGCACCGTCTTCAAATTCCAAAGTCCAACCTTCGTTTGTGAAGTTCATCACCATAACATTCATTCCTAAATTCAAAGCTGCTTTTTGAGTACTCAAACGCGTTCTTAAACTCGGATTGAAAAACAACATCCCTAGTGTTTTATTTTTCCCTAGTTTCTTGTTTTTTAATGGATTTTCCTTTAATGCTAATGCTTCGGATACCCATTTTTTTAAAGAATCGATGTCGTTTAAAGATATGAAATTCATAGTTCTATGTTTTTATTTCTTCTAAAGCTTGTTTCAAAACGATTACGAAATGATTGATAGCTTCCTTTTTTATTGTTAATGGAGGTAAAATTCTAAGTAACTTTTTATTACTTGAATTCCCTGTAAATACTTGTTTTTCAAGAATTAATTTCTTCCGAAGTTCACTTACATCAAAATCAAATTCTAATCCCAACATTAATCCTTTTCCTTTTATTTTTTTGACAAAAGGCATGTCTTTTATCGCTTCTATAAAATGGTGGTAAATTTGTGTGGCATTTTCTTGTAAATTTTCGTTTTCAATAGTTTCTAAAACAGCTATTCCTGCTGCGCAAGACAAATGACTTCCTCCAAAAGTGGTTCCCAGCAATCCGTAACTCGCTTTAATTTTTGGGGAAATTAAGATCCCTCCAATTGGAAAACCGTTACCCATTCCTTTGGCAATAGAGATAATATCTGGTTTTATATCGTGGTATTGATGTGCAAAAAACTTTCCGCTTCGTCCATATCCCGATTGTACCTCATCTAAAATTAAAACAACATCGAGTTTCGCACAAGCCAGTTCTAAAGCCTTAAAAAACTCAGTCGTGCCTTCATCTAGTCCGCCGACACCTTGAATTCCCTCGATAATTACACAACAAACATCCCCTTTTTTGAGTTCTTTTTCTACTAATTCTATTTTATTTAATGGTAAAAAGGTAACGCTCTGTTGCGCATTCATTGGAGCTACAATCTTTTTATTGTCTGTTGCTGCAACTGCTGCCGAGGTTCTTCCGTGAAAAGAATTTTCAAATGCAATAATTCTTGATTTTTCGGTATGAAAAGAAGCTAATTTGAGTGCGTTTTCATTTGCTTCAGCTCCAGAACTACACAAAAACAAGCTATAATCTTCATATCCTGAAAGTTCGCCCAATTTTTTCGCCAATTCTACTTGAAGTGGATTTTGGATTGCATTGGAATAAAAACCAATTTTATCCAACTGTTCTTTTAGCTTATTTACATATTCAGGGTGGCTGTGGCCGATGGAAATAACTCCGTGACCGCTGTATAAATCTAAATATTCAACACCATTTTCATCTGTAATAATACAGTCTAAAGCCTTTACAGGTGTAATTGAATAAAGTGGGTAAACATCAAATAAATTCATTTGTGTGTGTTTTATAAATTAAAAACCGCTTGATTTTAGTACTATTCCTTCTGTTTCATCGAATCCAAACATCAAATTCATATTTTGAATTGCTTGCCCAGAAGCACCTTTCAAAAGATTATCAATTATCGAGGTAAGTAATACGTAATCGCCTTTTTTCTCAATGCTTATGATGCATTTATTAGTTTGAACTACTTGTTTCAAGTTAATTTCCGATGTCGTAACGACGACAAATGGCTGATTTTTATAAAATTCTACAAAGATTTTTACCAAACTTTCAAATGATAATGCTGTTTTGGTATATAGCGTTGCAAAAATTCCTCTAGTAAAATCTCCACGATTTGGAATTAGAAGTACTTCTTGGTCAAAATCCTTTTGAACTTCTGACAAACTTCTGTGAATTTCAGCTAAATGTTGGTGCTCAAAAGCTTTGTAATGAGACATATTATTATTTCTCCAACTGTTATGAGTTGTGGCAGTTGGTTGAACTCCAGCACCAGTACTTCCTGTGGTTGCATTAATGTGAATACAGTTCTGTAATTCATTTGCGGCAGCTAAAGGCAATAAAGCCAACTGAATTGCAGTTGCAAAACACCCTGGGTTTGCAATACAATTAGCCGATTTTATTTCCGATTTATTTAATTCGGGCAAACCATAAATAAAGGTTTTCTCTTGGAATTTAGTGTCATTCAGCAATCTAAAGTCGTTTCCTAAATCAATTATTTTAGTGCTTTTATTAAATTTATTTTCAGATAAAAACGCTTTTGATTTCCCATGTCCTAAACACAGAAAAACAAGATTTACATTTGCATTTATTGTATCCGTAAAAACGAGATTTGAATCTCCTAATATATCTTGGTGAACACTTGAAATTAGTTTTCCAGCATTTGTAGTACTGTAAACAAAATCAATTTTGACCTTAGAATGATGAACTAGCAAACGAATCAATTCGCCTGCAGTATAACCAGAACCACCTATAATTCCTATATTAATCATAATCTAAATGATTTATTTGTGTGTAAATATTTTGTGCATTCCCCATTATTTTTATAAATCCTTTTGCATCGTCTGCAGTCCAAGCGTTGTTTATTTCGCCGTATTGTCCAAATTTAGAATTCATTAAATCGTGCTCGGATTCAATGCCATCCAATGAAAAATGATACGGTTGAAGCGTTACGGTTACTTTTCCAGTGACAGTTTTTTGAGTATCAGTCAAAAACGTTTCTACATTACGCATCACAGGATCTAAAAATTGTCCTTCATGAAATAACATTCCGTACCAATTGCCTAACTGTTCTTTCCAATATTGTTGCCATTTTGACAATACGTGTTTTTCTAGTAAATGGTGCGCTTTAATAATAATTAGTGGTGCTGCAGCTTCAAAACCAACTCTTCCTTTAATTCCAATGATGGTATCGCCAACGTGAATATCTCTACCAATGGCAAACGCACTAGCAATGGATTCCAATTTTTGAATATTTACACACGGCTTATTGTATTCATTATTTAACCCTATAAACTCTCCATTTTTGAATTCTAAAACTACTTTTTCAGGTGTTGTATTTTTTAATTGTGATGGAAAAGCGTCTTCAGGTAAAGGAAGATTTGATGTTAATGTTTCTTTTCCTCCAACACTAGTTCCCCAAATTCCTTTATTGATTGAATATTGGGCCTTTTCCCAAGAATACGAAACCCCATTTTCTTGTAAAAAAGCCACTTCCTGTTGACGTGTCAATTTTAAATCTCTAATTGGCGTAATGATTTCAATTTCTGGTGCAACCGTCTGGAAAATCATATCAAAACGAATTTGATCATTTCCTGCACCCGTACTTCCATGAGCAATTGATGTTGCTCCCACTTTTTTAGCGTATTTTATAACTTCTAAAGCTTGAAAAACACGTTCGGCACTCACTGATAATGGATAGGTATTGTTTTTTAATACATTTCCAAAAATCAAATACTTAATTGCTTTTTCATAATATTTTTCAATAATATCAAGATTGGTGTGTTTTGAACTTCCCAATTCATAGGCTCTTTCTTCGGTAGCTTTCAATTCCAATGAAGAAAAACCACCTGTGTTTATTAAAACTGTATCAACTTCATATCCGTTTTTTATTAAATATTTCAGACAATATGATGTATCTAAACCGCCACTATATGCCAATACTACTTTTTTCATAATCATTATTTTTTTAAGAAAAGTGCTTGTTTAATGGATTTTAATCTGTTGAGGACTTTGAGATTAAAAGGATGTTTTTGAAATGAATTTTGTTTTTCATTCCCGTCATATAACATTCCGGTGCACAAACACATTTTATTCTCTTTACTTTTAAGGATTTCAAAATTGGTACACGTTTTACAACCCGACCAAAAACTTGGATCGCTTGTCAATTCAGAAAATGGAACAGGTTTGTACCCCAAATCTGAATTGATTTTCATTACTGCCAATCCTGTAGTAATACCAAATATTTTTGCATCTGGATATTTCTTTAAGGAGTACTCAAAAACCTTGGACTTTATTTCTTTAGCCAATCCTAAATTTCGATAATCGGGATGAACAATAAGTCCCGAATGGGCTACGAATTTTCCATGTTGCCAGCTTTCGATGTAACAAAAACCAACAAATTTTCCTTTATCTAAAGCAATCATTGCATCGCCCGATTCCATCTTTTTTAGTATGTATTCTGGTGTTCGTTTTGCAATTCCAGTTCCTCGTAATTGAGCAGATTTTTCAATTGTATCACAAATTTCTTGCGAATAACAATAATGTTTCTTTTGGGTTATTTCTATAGAGATATTCATTTCAAAAGTTGCGTTTTTGATTTGTAGCTGTAATTAGTTTTAGTAAGAATGATAAGTATTCTTAATAGGATATAAAATCCAGAAAAATAAAATAATGATTTCAAAATGATAAAATAATAAATGAATAAAAAACACTAAATAGGAAACTATAATTATAGTATCCGAACTCCGGGTGAAGTCATTGTTGTGTTTTTCCGAGATAAAGAAGTTATATGTAAACTCGAATTATTCATAGTGCAATAGTACATAATTTATGGGCTTTGTTGTTTTTTTTAAAAAATAAAATTTCACTTTTACGAATATCTATTTTTTAATACTATAAAAAAATGAGTATTATATTTTTTTGGGTTAGTTTTTAATAAATTCAAAATGAAAGTTCTTTGAATACTATTAATTTCTCATAAAAAAAGCCTAACAGATCGAAATCTATTAGGCTCAGAATGTTTGTACTATAAAAATTATTTTCTAACGAATGGTGGCAATAACTGACTAGAAACTTCACCAAAACCAATTCTAACATGTGAATTGTGACAGAATCCTTTCATTATAACGGTATCATAATCATTGATAAATTTTCGCTCCGTTCCATCTTTTAAAACAATTGGATTTTTACCTCCCCAAGTTAATTCTAACATCGATCCGAAACTATCTGGCGTAGGTCCTGAAATTGTTCCTGAACCCATCATATCTCCTGAATTTACTCGACATCCATTAGAAGTATGATGCGCTAACTGCTGACTCATTGTCCAATACATGTATTTAAAATTGGTTTTTGAAACAACCGTCGATTCTCCTTTTTCTGGCTGAATAGCAACCTCCAAATTAATATCAAATGAATGTTTTCCTTTTTGTTGTAGATATGGAAGGGGTGTTGGCTCTTGTTTTGGACTTTTAGTTCTAAACGGCTCTAAAGCATCCATAGTTACAATCCAAGGGGAAATTGAAGAAGCAAAATTCTTTGCTAAAAATGGTCCTAGTGGAACATATTCCCATTTTTGAATGTCACGTGCACTCCAATCATTCAATAAAACCATTCCAAAAATATAATCTTCGGCTTCGTGAATTGCAATATTTTCTCCCATTATATTTACATCGGTAGTTATAAAAGCAGTTTCAAGTTCAAAATCTATTAATCTTGAAGGTCCAAAAACAGGTGAAGTTTCCCCCGCTGGCAAAGTTTGTCCCATTGGGCGGTGAACCGGAATCCCAGAGGGAATTATCGATGAACTACGACCGTGATATCCCACAGGTAAATGCAACCAGTTTGGTAATAACGCGTTTTCAGGATCACGGAACATCATTCCAACATTCGTAGCATGTTCTTTACTTGAGTAAAAATCGGTGTAATCACCAATTAATACGGGCAATTGCATTTCAACTTCACCAATATTAAATATTACTATTTTCTTATGTTTGTCATTATCACGCAGCTTTGGGTTTTTATCATCAAAAATATCTGCAATTCTATTTCGCACCAATCGCCATGTTTTTTTACCATCTGAAATGAAATCATTTAGCGTGTCTTGCCTGAACATATCATCGGTAAGTTCAATATCTTCAAAATAATTTAATTGTTGTAAAGCACCTAAATCTATAGCAAAATCTCCAATTCTTGTTCCAACGGTAACTACATTTTCTCGGGTTAAGAAAACTCCAAAAGGGATGTTTTGAATTGGAAAATCGCTATCATTGGCTACTTCTAACCATGATTTTCTATTAGGATCGTTTGCTGTTATCGGCATTTTGATGTTGATTAGTTTGTTGAAAAATATGTATCAAATATATTATAAACTAAAATTTATACAAACCTTTTTTTTGTAAATTTGCATAAAAATTAACATATACAACAAAATGCAACACGACAACGAAATTTTCGACCTAATTTTAGAAGAGCAAGACAGACAAATTCATGGAATTGAGCTTATCGCATCAGAGAATTTTGTAAGCGACCAAGTTATGGAAGCAGCAGGTTCTTGTTTAACCAATAAATATGCTGAAGGATATCCAGGAAAAAGATATTATGGAGGTTGTGAAGTGGTAGATGTTGTAGAACAAATTGCAATTGATAGAGCCAAATCACTTTTTGGAGCGGAATATGCAAACGTACAGCCTCACTCAGGATCACAAGCAAATACAGCTGTTTACCACGCTTGTTTAAAACCAGGTGATAAAATTTTAGGCTTTGATTTGTCTCACGGTGGGCATTTAACTCACGGGTCTCCAGTAAATTTTTCAGGACGTTTATACACCCCAAGTTTTTACGGAGTTGAAAAAGAAACTGGATGTTTTGATTATGATAAAATTCAAGAAATTGCAACTAAAGAAAACCCAAAACTAATTATTGCAGGTGCTTCAGCATATTGTAGAGACATGGATTTTGAGCGTTTTAGAAAAATCGCTGATAGCGTTGGTGCCATTTTATTAGCCGATATTTCTCACCCTGCTGGTTTAATCGCAAAAGGTTTAATGAACGACCCAATTCCCCATTGTCATATTGTAACTACAACTACTCACAAAACCCTACGTGGTCCTAGAGGCGGAATGATATTAATGGGTAAAGATTTTGAAAATCCTTTTGGTTTAACCACTCCAAAAGGGGAAATCAGAATGATGTCTTCTTTATTAGATTTAGCCGTATTCCCTGGAAATCAAGGAGGTCCATTAATGCACATTATTGCTGCAAAAGCAGTTGCATTTGGCGAAGCTTTAACTGATGAATTTTTCAGATATACGCTACAAGTTCAAAAAAATGCAAAAGCAATGGCAGAGGCATTTGTAAAAAGAGGGTACCATTTAATTTCTGGAGGAACTGACAATCACATGATGTTAATTGATCTAAGAAATAAAAATATTACAGGAAAAGAAGCCGAAAATGCATTGGTGAAAGCGGAAATTACAGTAAACAAAAACATGGTTCCATTTGATGATAAATCACCATTTGTAACTTCTGGAATTCGTGTAGGAACACCAGCTATTACCACTCGTGGATTAATAGAAAGCGACATGGAAACGATTGTTGAATTAATCGACAGAGTTTTAATGAATCATACTGATGAAGCTGTAATTGAGCAAGTTGCAGACGAAGTGAATGAAATGATGGGTGAAAGAGCCATGTTCGTATTCTAATAAAAATAGATTGATGTTTAAGGTTTATCGTAATAATAAACTTTGAACCTTAAACTTTAAACTTAAATATATGTCAGTTTTAAGATTAAAATTACCTACCGATCCACGATGGGTGAATATTGTGGAAAACAATATTGAAGAAATCCTTTCTGACCACGCTTGGTGTGAGCAAAAAGCTGCTTCAAACGCAATTACAATCATTACAATAAATTCTGAATATCCCGATTTAGTTTCTGATATGTTGGCTTTGGCCAAAGAAGAAATTGAACACTTCGAAATGGTACACAACATCATCAAAAAGCGTGGTTTGAATCTTGCCAGAGAACGAAAAGATGAATATGTAGGCGAACTAGCGCAATACATGAAAAAAAACAATACTGGAAGCCGTGTTTCTGGTTTTGTGGAACGTATGTTGTTTTCGGCGATGATTGAAGCTAGAAGTTGCGAGCGTTTTAAAGTACTTTCTGAGAATATTAAAGACGAAGAATTGTCGAATTTCTACAGAGATTTAATGGAAAGTGAAGCCGGACATTACACTACTTTTATAACCTATGCTAGAAAATACGGGCAAGGAATTGACGTTGAAAAAAGATGGCGCGAATGGCTTGAATTTGAAGCTTCTATAATTGAAAATTATGGAAAACGTGAAACCATTCACGGATAAATCTTATAGTAGTTACATAAATGATAACAATTTCTGAAGCCAATTCATCCGATTTTAAAACGATTCAAGAAATTACTTATATAACTTGGCCCGACACTTACGGACCTTTTATTTTAAAAGAACAATTGGATTACATGTTAGAGAAATTCTACAATGATGCCACACTAACTGATAATCTAACCAATAAAAACCATCATTTTTTATTGGCTAAGGAAAACGAAATTTGTATAGGATTTGCTTCCTATGAGCCCGATTATTTAGGTGAAAAAATCATTCGTTTACACAAAATTTATCTTTTTCCTGAAGCTCAAGGAAAAGGAGCTGGAAAATTACTTATTTCTGAAATTGAAAAAATAGCTGGTAAACTCAATCATCACAGTATTTCACTGAATGTAAATCGGTTTAATAAGGCCTTTAATTTTTATAAAAAAATAGGTTTCGATTGTATTGGTGAAGAAGATATCGAATTGGATTTTGGCTATCTTATGGAAGATTTCAAAATGCTAAAAAAACTCAGCTAACTATTTTACAATAATATCATATTTATAAAGCAACCCTTTTATCCCCTCTAAAGAAAAAATGGCTTTCTTAATTTTAGTCTTCTCTGGATTGATTGTATAATTGTGACTGGTTTTAAAATTGGTTTTGGATGCGTTGGCTTTATCAAATTCACTGCGATACAAATCGCAATTTTCAAATACCACTTCACTTATATCTGCTGCCATAAAGTCAACAGCTACTAGGCTTGTATTGGCAAATGTGGTACCTTTTAACTTTAGCGCATAAAACTTAGAAAAATCTAAAACGCAGTCTTTAAAGTGAATTTCAAAGATGAATTTGTCTATCATGGAAAAATTTACATCGCTAATCTTGCACTTATCAAAATAAACCGTTCTTAAGGAAGTATGATTGATTTTGGCACCATTAAAATTACAATTGATAAACTTACAATCGATAAAACTGGCAGCTAGAAAAATGCATTTGGAGAAATTACAATCTATAAAAATGCAGTTTTCATATTCTTTGTAACTGATTTCATTTTCATTATAAAGGATCCCCTTAAATTCAGTATTCAGAATATAGTCACTCATGTATTCTAAACTATTGTATTTTCGATTTTAATTCTTGGGCGTCTATGGAACTGTGGGAAACATCATAAACCGATTTCCCTCCTACTATTAGCAGTAATTGAGGAGATTGATGAACTACATTAAATCGAGACGCAATTTCATTGGAAACATCTCTAAAAGAAATTAAATCAAGGAAATAAGGCGCAACATTGTCCCCTAAATCATATTCATTTTCAAAATTTTTCAATGCCATTCTACTGATACTGCAACGCGTGCTGTGTTTGAAAATAATAACAGGCATTTGTTCAGATAGCGCAATAATTTCATCTATTTGACCCAAATGCTCCATTGGAGTCCAGATGATATTAGAGGAATTAGAATTTG
>SHWW01000007.1 GCA_009693635.1 Flavobacteriaceae bacterium | reverse complement strand
AAATTAATATGCCCAAAAAGATGAAAAAAATTACATTACTATTTATCGCAATTCTATTTACAAGTATTTCTTTTGGACAAAAAAGAGAAAAAGTAAAAGGTTCAAAGATTGTAACAATTGAAAAAAAGGAAATTGGGAATTTCGAAAATTTAGAAATAGAAGATAATTTCGAAATACTTCTTGTGAAAGGAGACAAATGTGCTTTAGAAATTGAAGCTGATAACAATTTACATAGTGAGATCAACATTAATTCAAATGGAAATACTTTGCGTTTAACTACTTTGAAAGAAGTAGCGGGATTTAAAAAATTCTTTGTAAAAATTACCTATACCAACGATTTTAAGTTGTTAATTGCCAAACACGAATCGAATATTACAGCTATAACAGATATAGAATTAGATAATTTTACGATAAAATGTTTTGATTATTCTAAGTTATTTGCAAATGGGAAAGTAAAAACATTTACTTTGATGCAAAATGACAAATCAAAAGCAGAATTAAATTTGAAATCAGAAAACGCAACAATAGAATTAAGCAAAAATGCTAATTTGAAAGCGTTGATTGCTGCTACTCAATTAAAAGTAGATTTATATCAAAAATCAACAGCCGTTATAGAAGGTGATGTTGCAGAATTAAAATTGAGGTTGGATAATAATTCGGAATTTACAGGAATAAATTTGATTGCAAAGACAGCAGAAATTATAGCGGAAGGAAATTCGGCAACAAAGCTAAATGTGGTTTCAAACGCTTTAATTGAGGCATCTGGAAAATCAGAAATTCAGTTATATGGCGATGCTAAAATTGAACTTAAAAAGTTTACTGAGAATACGGTTATTATGAAAAAAATGTTGAAGTAGTTTCTTAAAATAGCTCTAAAACTAAAAAATCCAAACTTAATTAGTTTGGATTTTTTTGGTCGGGGTGGCAGGATTCGAACCTGCGGCCTCCTGCTCCCAAAGCAGGCGCGATAACCGAGCTACGCTACACCCCGAATAAAGTTATACATTTAAATAATTCAATTTGTAAATTCATTCTGATGTGGTCTTCTCGCCTTGCGTGTCGCTATAATTGGGCAATGTTAAGCCCATAATTCGAGTGCAAATATATAATTATTTTTCATTTATACAACAGATTCCGTGAAATTGAATATTATTATTTTTCATTTAAATT
This sequence comes from Flavobacteriaceae bacterium, assembly GCA_009693635.1. Taxonomy (GTDB): domain Bacteria; phylum Bacteroidota; class Bacteroidia; order Flavobacteriales; family Flavobacteriaceae; genus Flavobacterium. The sequence goes on along the minus strand of SHWW01000007.1, from coordinate 46,650 downwards.
AGTAATGAATTTTTGTGTGAAATATTTCAATTTAAACTTACATTTGTACTTCTAAAAATAAAATTAACTAAAGAAGATGTCAAATACAATCGAAAAAATTAAATGTCTTATTATAGGTTCTGGACCAGCAGGTTACACAGCGGCTATATATGCAGCTAGAGCCAATATGAATCCTGTCTTATACCAAGGCACTCAGCCAGGAGGCCAATTGACAACTACAAACGAAGTTGAAAATTTCCCAGGTTATGTAGATGGTGTTACAGGACCTGAAATGATGGTGCAATTACAAAGTCAAGCGCAACGTTTCGGGACTGACGTACGTGATGGTTGGGCAACTAAAGTTCATTTTTCAGGAGATGTTCATAAAGTTTGGATTAATGACAGTAAAGAATTGCATTGTGAAACTGTAATTATTTCTACTGGAGCAACTGCTAAATATTTAGGATTACCTTCAGAACAACATTATTTACAAACTGGGGGAGGTGTTTCTGCCTGTGCTATTTGCGATGGTTTTTTCTATAGAAATCAAGAAGTAGTTATTGTTGGAGCGGGAGATTCTGCTTGTGAAGAGGCACATTATTTATCAAAAATGTGTTCTAAAGTTACCATTTTGGTTAGAAGTGAAAATTTCAGAGCTTCTAAAATAATGGAGGCTAGAGTTCGTAAAACTGAAAATATTACCATTTTAATGAATCACGATACAGTGGAAGTTTTAGGTGATGAACAAGTGGTTTCAGGCGTAAAAGCTTTAAATAAAACGACAGGTGTTATTTTTGATATTCCTGCAACAGGTTTTTTTGTCGCTATTGGCCACAAACCTAATACAGCTATTTTTAAAGATTTTTTAAATCTTGACGAAACAGGATACATTATTAATACTCCTGGAACTTCTAAAACAAATATAGCTGGTGTATTCGTGGCTGGAGATGCTGCAGATCACGTATATCGACAAGCAATTACAGCAGCAGGAACCGGTTGTATGGCCGCTCTTGATGCTGAAAGATATTTAGCAACTAAAGAATAATTAATTTAATGTATTAAAAAACATCTAAAAAATTACGTTAACTAATTTTTTTAACGATAACTAATAGAAACCATTTATTCTTAACATTTTTATTTATTTTCGGTGTATGATAAAAATAATAATTGTTGATGATTCCTTAACTTCAAGAATCATATTAGAAAAAATATTAATTGTAAATTTTGAAAACAGATACTGTATTGCAGAAATTTGCGAAAGTGTAGATTCTGCTAAAATTGCAATTAAAAAGCACAAACCAGAACTCGTCTTTTTGGATATAGAAATGCCTGACAAAAATGGATTTGATTTGCTTAAAGAAATCGATTTAATTGATTTTGAAGTTATTTTCACTACTTCATATCAAAAATATGCTATAAAAGCATTACAGTCAAACGCAATTGACTATTTAATAAAACCAATAAATACTATTGATTTGATTTCGGCAATTGAACGATTTGAAATTAAGTACTCCAAAAAATTATTAGAAAAAAACATTATTAATGATAAAGTAGATTTAGAATATAATAATGATTTTCTAACGAAAGTTGCTTTTCCCACAGTTCACGGTTATGAATTTTTAAAAATTAATTCTATACTTTATTGCGAAGCAAAAAGTAATTATTGTAAAATAATATGTATTGATGGAAGAGAACTATTACTTGCAAAAACGTTAAAAAACATTGAACTACTTCTCCCTACAAACTTATTTCATCGAATTCATAAATCTTATTTGGTAAACCTTAATTATATTTCGAGATTTAAAAAATCAAAAATATTTGAAATAGAGCTTTATAATGGAACCAAGCTTCCTGTCTCTTTTAGGAAAAAAAACAATTTCTTAAATGTTTTTAGAAATAAAGTATAAAAATATTTACTTCAATTTTAATGATAATTAGAATTTAAAATATAATATATAAATCTAGGGTTAAGAGTTGTGCTCTGCTTCAATTCTTTTGTGCTCTGCATCAGAAATAGTGTCAACTAATACAGGAGTTGCAATAAACAATGAAGAATATGTTCCTACCAAGATACCAATTAACATTGCAAAGATAAATCCTCTAATAGATTCTCCACCAAATACAAACATAATCAACAATACTAAAATCATCGTTAATGATGTATTGATAGTTCTTGACATTGTAGAATTAATAGATTGGTTTACAATAGAATTGAAATTCCCTTTTGCTTTACCACCTAAATACTCACGAACTCTATCAAATACAATTACGGTATCATTCATAGAATATCCAATTACTGTTAGAATCGCAGCGATAAAGTGTTGATCGATTTCCATTCCAAATGGCATATATTTCCATAATAAAGAGTACATACCCAATACGAAAATAACGTCATGTGCAACGGCAGCAATAGCTCCCAAGCTGTATTGCCATTTTCTGAAACTGATAAACAAATACAAACAAACAATTAGCATTGCACCAATTACAGCCCAATATGAGTTTGTTTTGATATCATCAGCCACTGTTGGTCCTACTTTTGAAGCTTGAAGTATTCCTAATTTCTTACCATCATAAAGGTTAACGAATTTATCGTAAGTCATGTTGGAATCAAAATGTTTTTTCAAGTTATCATATAAAATTTGGTTCACCGCTTTATCTGCTTCAGTACCTGCTTCCAAAACTTTATATTTCGTTGTAATTTTCAACTGGTTGTCTTTACCAAATATTTTGGCTTCTGCACTTCCGTCAAATACTTTTACTAATTCTAATTTTACTTCTTCCGCAGAAACTGGTTTTTCAAAACGAACTTGGAATGTTCTTCCTCCAACGAAATCTACCCCTTGATTCAAACCATTTGTAGAAAGTGAAATAATACTCACTACTACAACTAGGCTAGAAAAGATATACGTGTATTTTTTTACACCTAAGAAATCAAAATGGAAGTTTGTAAAGAAATTTTTGGAGAAACCTGTAACAAAAGATAATTTATTACCTCTGTTAACGCTCCAATCTAATAATATTCTTGTAATGAAAATTGAAGTAAATAACGATGTTGCTATACCTATTAATAATGTAGTTGCAAAACCTTGAATTGGTCCTGTTCCAAATATCAATAAAACTGCACCTGTTAATACATGAGTTACATTTGCATCAACAATAGAACGCATGGCACCCTTCCATCCAAATGAGGCTTTAATGGCATCATCAATTGTTTTTCCAGCACGTAATTCTTCTTTCGCCCTTTCATAGATAATGATGTTAGCATCTACAGCAGTTCCCATTGTTAATACTATACCAGCAATTCCTGGCAATGTAAGAACAGCACCTAAACTTGCTAAAATACCAAATAAGAAAAGTAAATTGATTGCCAAAGCAATATTTGCATACAAACCTGATTTACCATAATACACCATCATCCAAAGTGATACGATCAACAAACCGATAATTGCCGAGTTTGTACCATTATCAATAGCTTCTTGACCTAAAGATGGTCCTACAACTTCAGATTGAACAATTTCTGCTGAGGCTGGTAATTTACCCGCTCTTAATACGTTAGCTAAATCTTTAGTTTCTGTTACGTCAAATACACCTGAAATTTCAGATCTTCCACCTGAAATAGGACCGCTTGAAACTCCTGGAGCTGAATAAACAACATCATCTAATACAATTGCAATATTACTTTTTTGTGTAAATGCTTTTCCTGTTAATTCTTCCCAAGCTTTTGCTCCTTGACCACTCATTTGCATCGTTACCGATGGTTTTCCCGTTTGGTCAAATGAATCTTTAGCATCCGTTACAACGCCACCACTCATAGCAGCTTGATTGTCTCTATTCCCTTTTAATGCATATAATTCAACTGTTTCAACTGATTTTTTTGTTTTTTCATCAATTGTATTCGATGGTTTTCCCCAAACGAATTTAGCGTAACGCTTATCTGAAGGCAACAAAACTCTAATGTCTTGTCTTTTGAAATAACTGTTAATTACAGTAGTATCTTTTGGGGCAACAATCCCTAAAACAGGTCCGCCACCTTGAGATACGAACTTGTCTAATAAAGGACCTAAGTTTTTTGTATCAGCAATAGTATCTTTTGCTTTATCAGTCAATAAAGTATCAATTCCTGTTTTTGCAGTCTCTATAACTTTAATCGCTCCTTTTTCAGTTAATTTCAAAGCATTATTAGTTGCCATTAAGAAATTACCTAATTCATCTATTTTGTAAGTTTCCCAAAATTCTAATTGCGCTGTACTTTGCAATAATTTTTTGATACGATCCACATCTTTAGCGCCTGGAAGTTCTACTAAAATTCTTCCCGATTCTCCTAATTTTTGAATGTTAGGTTGTGTTACACCAAATTTATCGATACGTTTTCTCAATACTTCAAAAGCACTTTCGATAGACTCATCAACTTTTCTTCTGATTACTTTCTTAACCTCATCATCGGTTTTTTTGAAGTTTACCTCATCCCCTAATATTTTATTAGCAAAAACATCTGGAGAAGATAATTTTATTTTTCCATCAGCCGCTTTTTCAAATTCAGCAAAAAAGACATCTAAATAGTCTTGATTTCCTTGTCTGTTTTTAGTTGCTTCTGCCAATGCTTGGTTAAAAACAGGATTTTTAGAATTATTAGATAATCCTTTAATAATGTCTTTTACAGAAATTTGAAGCTGAACGTTTATTCCACCTTCTAAATCCAATCCTTTATTGATTTTTTTATCTTTTACTTCATTGTATGTAAAATCTGAAAAACCAAGATTAAATACTTTTTCTTTTCCAATGGAATCTAAGTATTTTAATTCTTTTTCTGAATTACCATTAGCATACGATTTGGCATCACTTTCTATTTTGTGAGAAACAAAAGTGAATGAAAGTTGGTAAATGCTTACCAATGCAAATAAAATTGCAAAAAATTTAATAAGTCCTCTATTCTGCATTATTACTATAATTAATTAATTTTTATTTTATAATTTGTATTATAATTGTTAAAATCAAATATAATTTGTTATTTATTATTAAATAATTAGAAAAAACAAATTCATTAATTTTTTAAAACGAGCAAATATATAATTAACCATAAGATTAACCAATTAATTTGATGATTAATCTCAAAAAAAAGACTGCATTTTTGCAGTCTTTGCTTATTATTGCCAAAAACTATGCTAAAACTAATTTCAAGTCGGCATTCATATTACGGACTGCATCGGCACTTTTCGCAAATAATGCTTTTTCAGCATCGTTTAATTTGATTTCCAAAATTTCTTCAATTCCGTTTTTACCTATAATACAAGGAACACCAATACAAATATCATTTTGAACGTATTCCCCTTCTAAAAGCACAGAACAAGCAATCATTTTTCGTTGATTATTCAAAATACTATCTACTAAATACGCTACTGAAGCTCCCGGTGCATACCAAGCTGAAGTCCCTAAAAGACCAGTTAATGTTGCGCCACCAACCATAGTTGCAGCAGCTACTTTATCTAATTCTTCTTGAGAAAGAAATTCCGAAACCGGAATTCCATTATAGGAAGCCAATCTCGTTAATGGAATCATCGTTGTGTCGCCATGACCACCAATTACCATAGCTGAAATTTCATTTGAAGGTATGTTCAAAGCTTGTGATAAATAAAATTTAAAACGAGAACTATCTAATGCTCCACCCATTCCAATAATTCTGTTTTTTGGTAAACCCGTAGCCTTCAAAGCTAAATAAGTCATAGTATCCATTGGGTTTGAAACCACAACGACGATAGTATTTGGAGAAAATTTTAATACATTTTCAACTACTGTTTTTACAATTCCAGCGTTAATTCCAATTAATTCTTCGCGAGTCATTCCAGGTTTTCTTGGAATTCCCGAAGTTATAACCACTACATCACTGTCAGCAGTTTTCGAATAATCATTTGTAACTCCAGAAACTCTTGTATTAAAACCTGTATTAGTAGCACATTGCATAATATCCATAGCCTTACCTTCAGCAAAACCTTCTTTGATATCCAATAATACTACTTCACTTGCAATTTGTCTGTATGATATTGCATCTGCACAAGATGCTCCCACATTCCCTGCTCCAACTATTGTAACTTTCATTTGTATTGATTTATTATGTGTTAAAATTCGTATTGTAATGCTATATTTGAGTTAACAAATTTACCAAATGCAAAGGTAGATTGTAAATACATTTTATTAATTTTATACCTACAAGAAACTTCTCCTAAAAAGTTGGTTTTTGTTTTGTAAATTTCTTTTAACCTTTCGTTAAATAGTGATTGGGTAGGTATCGCTTGATTTGGCGGAATATCTCCTGTAAATTGATATTTTATATCACTCACATTCACAATAATTCCTGTAGCAATTTCAAATCTTTTATATTCTTTCGAAGCATTAAACTGAAGCTGCAAAGTATTAACTAATCCCGAAATTCTATTAATTCCTAAAGAACCAATACTTGTTTGAGGATCAATAAAATCAAAGCTAATATCCTCATTTGAATAGCAAACCAATCCTGCAAGATTTATTTTTTTAGTTTGCAATGCTTTAAAATATTGATCGAAATTGTGCTTGAAGCCAAATCCATAAACTTGATAATCTCCTTTTTTTAATTTTGTTTGAGGTGCATATTTCACAACTAACTCCGTTCCATACCAAAGTGAAACGGAACCCGAAAAATGTTGATATAAAACAACCTCTTCATTTACTCCTTCTGGAGTTTTTAAGCTCACAGGGGTCGTTCCTAATAGCCCAATAAAATTTACCTGATCGTTATTTCCTAAAGCCGTTGGAACTGTTGCCGAACTTGCGTTTTCAATATTAAAAAAAGTAAAATCAGAATTATTAATAACAAATTGCCTGTCCTTAGTAGGAACTAAAAAAGCATTAAAATGAATTCCTAAAGTTACATCCCAAAGTTTTCGTTTTTTTGGCGAACTTACCCAACCAGATGTGGCTTGATAAATTGCAGCGTCGGCAGCTGGGGTAAAATATTTATTAGAAAAAAACAAAGCATCATTTATTAAATTTCCTAAATCTTCCAACTCTTGTTGAGGTTGAGAAAACGAAATATTTGAAACTAATAAAAATAGAAAGACTATCTTTTTCATCAATTAAGCATCTATATTTGCATACACAGCATTTTTTTCGATAAATTCTCTTCTTGGTGGCACTTCATCTCCCATTAACATTGAAAAAACTCTATCAGCTTCAGCCAAACTATCAATATTTACTTGACGTAAAGTTCTGTAATTAGGATCCATTGTGGTTTCCCATAATTGTTCCGCATTCATTTCTCCAAGACCTTTATAGCGTTGAATAGCAGCGCTACCCCCCATTCTTTCATTTGCTTGATCACGTTGAACGTCATTCCAAGCATATTCTTTTTTGTTACCTTTTTTAACCAAATATAAAGGTGGTGCTGCAATATAAACATGTCCTTGCTCTATTAATTCTCTCATAAATCTAAAGAAGAAAGTCAAAATTAAGGTAGAAATGTGACTACCATCTACATCGGCATCACACATAATAATTACTTTATGGTATCTCAATTTCTCTAAATTCAAGGCTTTACTATCTTCAGCAGTTCCTATTGTAACTCCTAATGCAGTAAAAATATTACGAATCTCTTCGTTTTCAAAAACTTTATGATGCATCGCTTTTTCCACATTCAAAATCTTACCTCTTAGTGGTAAAATTGCTTGAAATGCTCTGTCACGACCTTGTTTTGCTGTTCCGCCAGCCGAATCTCCCTCGACAAGATATACTTCACAACGAGCAGGATCTTGTTCTGAACAATCCGATAATTTCCCTGGTAATCCACCTCCTCCTAAAACAGTTTTGCGTTGCACCATTTCACGAGCTTTTTTAGCAGCGTGACGGGCTTGAGCAGCAAGAATCACTTTTTGAACGATGATACGAGCATCATTTGGATTTTCTTCCAAATAGTTTTCAATCATATCTCCAACAGCTTGACTTACAGGCGATACAACTTCTCTATTTCCTAATTTAGTTTTGGTTTGTCCTTCAAATTGAGGTTCTGCAACTTTAATAGAAATAATTGCGGTTAATCCTTCACGGAAATCATCACCAGAAATTTCAAATTTTAATTTATCCAACATTCCAGAAGCATCTGCATATTTCTTTAAAGAACGTGTTAGCCCTGTTCTAAAACCTTGCAAGTGGGTCCCGCCTTCGTGAGTGTTAATGTTATTTACATAAGAAAAAATGTTTTCCGTATAACTTGTGTTATAAATTAAGGCAACCTCAACTGGAATTTCCCCTTTTTCAGAATCCATAGAAATTACATGCGCAATAATTGGCTCGCGATTTCCATCTAAATAACGGATATATTCTTTTAAACCTTCAGTAGAGTGATATACTTCAGAAACAAATTTTCCATCTTTATCCAACTCTCTTTTATCTGTAAACGTAATCGTGATTCCTTTGTTAAGGAAAGACAATTCTCTCATACGAGCTGACAAAGTATCATAAGAATAATCTACTGTTTGAGTAAAAATAATAGGATCCGGATAAAAAGTAACAATCGTTCCTCTTTTTGAAGTTTCTCCAATTTGTTTTACTGGATATAGAGCTTTTCCTTTTTCATATTCTTGCTCATAAACCCTACCATCACTACTATGAACCGTAGCTCGTAAGTGATTTGATAATGCATTTACTACAGAAACCCCAACACCGTGAAGACCTCCAGAAACTTTATATGAATCTTTATCGAATTTACCACCAGCACCAATTTTAGTCATTACAACTTCTAATGCAGAAACACCTTCTTTTTTATGAATTCCAACAGGAATTCCTCGACCATTGTCTTCAACAGTTACTGATCCATCTTCATTTATATCTACAATTATCGTGTCGCAATGACCTCCCATTGCCTCATCGATAGAATTGTCAACAACCTCATAAACTAAGTGGTGCAAACCTCTAACACCTATATCTCCAATATACATAGATGGTCGCATTCTTACGTGCTCCATTCCTTCTAATGCCTGAATACTATCTGCTGAATAACTATTTTTATTGATTTCTTCGCTCATATTAATTTAATTCTGAATATTTTTTTGTTTAACGTACAAATATATAAAAACGAGAATTAATATCTCCTTAAATCGCTCGTTTTAGTAGTGTAAGTTATTAACATTTATCGTTTAATTTGACCTTATCGTTAAACAATAAAAAAACGCTTACTAAAAAGTAAGCGCTTTTGAAACAAATAGAAATAAAAAACTAACTAAATTACAACATTTGTTTTTGCTATATCGGTATCCGCTTTCACGTGAGCAGCATTTGCTCTACCGCTTGGATCTTGATTTTCCTGCCATTTTGGAATCCATTTTCTAACGGTTTGCGCCGCACTTAATTGTGGATAATATTTATGAAAAATAGTTCGGTAGAAATACGCTTCTTTGGTAGTTGGTGTGTTATATGTAAATAAAGAACCAGCAGCTTCCAATTCTTCATCGGCAACTTTTGACGAACAATATTCTATTAACTCATCAATCCAGGTGTACCCTACCCCATCTGAAAATTGCTCTTTTTGTCTCCACAAAACTTCAGCTGGTAAATACGGATTATCGGGGGTATCAAATGCTTTTCTAAGAATATATTTTTCTTTTCCGTCATACGTTTTTGGTTGCTTTTCTTCCGCTTTAATTAACATTGTAACATCCAAAAATTCTTTATCTAAAAAAGGAACTCTCGCCTCTAATCCATGAGCCATTGTAGATTTATCAGCTCTTAGTAAATCGGCAGTAAATAATTTTTGAACTCTTTCAATGGTTTCTTTTTGAAAATCTACCTTTGATGGCGCATTTCTAAAATACAAATATCCTCCAAAAATTTCATCGGCACCTTCACCAGATAAAACCACTTTTATTCCCAAATCAGTGATTGCTTTTGACAAGAAGTACATTGGTGTACTGGCTCGAATTGAAGTCACATCGTAGGTTTCTAAATGCCAAACCAACTTGTCTAAAATTTCAATTCCTTGCTCAATTGTAAAATGGATTTCGTGGTGTTCTGTTCCTAAAAATTCTGCAACTTTTCGCGCTGCTATTGCATCAGGCGCGTTTTCATCTAATCCTATTGAAAAAGAATGTAATTTTTTACCGCTTTCCGCTAAAAATCGAGAGGCTATTGCCGATGTCAATGACGAATCCAAACCTCCTGAAAGCAATACACCAATTGGCACATCACTCATTAATCTTTTGCGTGTAGCTTCTGTTAGTGAAGTTCTAATTAAATCCAAATCCAATTCGTGATCTGCTTTTAAATAATCTTCATATTCTGGGTTGTAATATTTTACAAATCCTGTTTTTTCAGTGTAATAATGCCCAGGGGGAAATGTTGAAAAAGATTTGCATTGATCGGTAATTGGTTTCATTTCAGATGAAAAATAGGTACGACCTCTTTCGTCCAAACCATAATACAACGGTTTCACTCCCATTGGATCACGACCCGCGATATAATCATCGCCATCAACAATTACAAATGCCCAATCTCCATCTAAAATATTGCAAAAATCATATCCAAATTCTTCATATAGATGAACGATAACTTCCGAATCTGATTTGGTTCTGAAAGTATGGTGTTTCAAAATCCCATCTCTCAATTCTTGGTGATTATAAATTTCCCCATTGTGAACCATCCAAGCTGTTTTCGACCCTCGAATTGGTTGTCTTCCAGAATGCAAATCTATAATCGACAAGCGTTCGTGGCTCAAAATATGTCCGTTTTCTGTTACATGCAAATCACTTTCATCTGGTCCACGATGCGACATTCTCTTTGAAAGTTTTTTTACTAATTCTTCGTCTTTTCCTTTTCCAATAATTGCTAAAATTCCACACATAATCTATTTTTTTCTATCGCAAATTTAGACATAATGATTTCTTATTAAAACCAAATATAATTATTTAGTTATAATAGTAAACATAAATTTGTATTTTTATGTAAATATTAAAGTAAAAGTAAGTAAAATCTATATATGAAGTTATAAATTGTAAAAATCGGGTTTATGAGATGCTTTCTATGAGGTACTTTGAATTATTAATTTCAAATTCAAAACCCACTTTATTCCCCATTAATTTAGTTCCCAACGGCGATTGTGGCGATAAAGCGATTATATTTGCTTGTTCGATATTGATTTTTGTGAGCGCCAAACTCACATAAAGATAGACTCCATTGGCTTGAACCAAACTTCCCAAAGCAATTGTTGTGTGTATTGAAGAGGAATCTATTTTATCTAAAACCGATTTTTGCTCTAAAACTTCTTTGAGTTTATAATTGAGTTTTTCCTGTTCTAAATGCATCATTGACAAAGCAGTTTCGTGTTTGTCGCCCGCAGAACCTTTGGCATCATTCTTAGAATCTTCGGTCAATGCCGAAATCATATCCCGAAAAACATCTATTTTGTCTTGGACTTGTTGGGTATAATGCTGATGGATTTTTTGTTTGAAATTCATTTATTTTAGGTACAGCAGTTTTGAGTTGCAAAGGTACAAAGGTTTATAATCTTTGTGAATAAAACGCTTTAACTATATAGAAATTATTTAAAACCTATTCCGTTATCAACTTTGAACCTTTGATCCTTCTTCTCTTTGAACCTTTTTAGAAATCAAACTTATAACTCGCTCCTAAAATAACTTGAAATCCTTGAACGGGATAATTCATCCATTTTTGATAAGCTTGATTTCCAATATTATTCAATTTTAAAAATCCTATTAATTGCTCGCTGTGTTTGTATCCAACGTGAAAATTTGCATCGAAATAACTTTTCAAAGCAGTTGTTTCTGGATAATATTCTGGCGGAAAAATAGCTATTAGGCTTTGAATATAAACGATATCTTTTCTTTCACCAACGAAGAACACATTTGCACCAGCATACCACTTTTTAGTGATTATTACATTCAAATTATAACCCAATTGTATCGCAGGTAAATTCCAAGCTTCTTCTTGTTGATGAGTTGAATAACTACTATAAGTTCCGTTAATTCCGAAAGATATTTTCTTTGAAAAATCAGCATTTAATTCGCCGAAAAAACGCACCGTTTTTATATCATCATATACAACTCCAAATGAATTTCCAAACTGATAACTTTCCGTATTTGAATTAAACATGTTAAATTTGTTGTTCAAAAAAAGAGCTTTATTTTTTTCGTTTTGAAATGAACCTCGAATATTGTAACTCACCGCGCTTGCTAATTTCCCTTTCAAACCAGCAAAAATATCATATTGCTTATCGGTGGGAGCAATTGCCAATGTTGGTGAAATATATGGATTTGCATTTGAGAAATCACGATAAGAATTTTGATCCAAACTTCCCTCTGCGCCTGTGTAAAAAATCATAAAATCGCCAACAACTTTCAAGGAAGCATTTATTTGCGGATAAACGAACAATTTATTTTTACTGTTTTCATTGTTAATGCTATAAAAAACAGCTGCTCCAGTATTTATAGACCAATCATTTTTATTGATTACCACACTTGGATGAATTCCTAAATTGGTATATCCGTATTTTATAGCATTCGTTGTAAAAAAGTCCTTTTCAAAACTTCCTCCTAAATAATCAACTATAAAATTGGTTTTAATTTTTTCATCAAATGCATCGAATTCAAAAGACGGTTTTACATAAAATCTATTTTCAGTCGAACCTCGTGCGTCCCAAAAGCGATTGTATTTTAAGCTTCCTTCCTTGAAAAAACTGTCGTTTAAACTGAATTTTGCACCTGCATAAAAATTATGAAACGTATGTTGCGGATTGATTCCATCAATTAAAATTGGGGGGAAATTCTCAGGCAAACCATACCAATTATACACTTGATTTTGATAGCCTAAATCGGCATTCCAAGTCAAGTTTTTCTGATGATTTCCGTAGGTCAAATCCAAAGAAGTCGTATAGAAATTATCATCCAATACAACGCCTTTTATTCCGCCTTGAGACGAAAGATGGCGCAACATTCCTCCTACATATTCGGTATCGCTGATATTTTCTGTCACAAAAAGTTCTGCATTTAGCGTGATATAATTGCCCAGACCTAAAGTCAGGTAATTTTTAAATAATTTCTCAGATTCTGATTTGTCCACATTTGCAGCTCTACCTTTTGAAGGCGTGAAAGTAGAAGCCACCGGAAAAGAAAAAATCGAGTACTTAATCACTTCCTTTTTAGTATTGTCTTCATCCTCTAAAGAGGGGGTTTCTTTCACTTTAAAAGCATCTGAAATTGATGGCGTGTAAGGTTTTACAACATTTACTACTTCCGTCCCGATGTTTTCGTCTTTCTTTTGTGCGAAAGTGAATTGGATTGCAAAAATTAATAAAACTAGTCCAATATTATTTTGAAATATCTTTGTCATTTGAAATCTATTTTTAATTTGTAATCGACGAATTAGTTTTAGCCTCTTCGGTTTTAATAACATCTAATTCCTTTTGAGCTTCTTCTACAACATCAGGAAATGCAGTGAAATTTTTAATGACACTATCCAAAATATAGGTTGCTTGAAAACTGTCTTTCAATCCATAGAAATTTTTAGCCATAACAACCAATCCTTTTGCACCAAAATATTTATAGCCCGAATAATCCTTAGTTAATCTTTGGACTACGGTATTGGATTCTTCAAATTTCGCATCAATATTTTTGAAATAGGCATCATAATATAATGCTTCAGCAGCCAATTCACCTTTTGCAAGTGTCAATAATTTAGCGTAAGCCAAACGCGCTTTGGGTTCATCATTAGAATTTATAGCCGAACGAGCTACGATAATTTGTGCATCACTTTTTACTTTATCATCTGTTTTCGGGTTATTCAAAACCTTGTTCGCATAAACTACTGCGTTCACATAATCCTTTTGTTCGTAATACGTTTTCATCAAATTGGCTTGTGCAAAAGTGATATTTTGAGGAAAATCAGCTTCCGTTTCCAAACGTTTTAAAATTGGAATTAACTTCTCAAAATCATTTAATTTAGTATAAATTTGAGCTAATCTTGCCAAGGCTTGTTCCGTAAATTCATTCCTTGGTTTAGAAATTACAAAGTCATAATAGGCAACTGCATTTGCTTCTAGTCCATCCGCAAAATACGATTGTGCCAAATAGAAATTGGCGTTCAAAGCATGATTTCCATTAGGGAATTTTGAAACATATCCGCTAAATGCCGAAATAGATTGCTTGGTATTATTCTGCAAAAATTGTTTTTCGGCAGCTTCGTACGTATCATTATCTAATTCCACATCAGACACAGAAACAAAATCCAAAGTTCGCACCCAAGTTACATATTCATCCACTTTTCCATTATCGACATAAATAATTCTAGCGCTCGAAACGGCTTCTAAAGCTTCTGGCGTTTTAGGATATTCGGCAGCCACTTTCTTGAATTTACCAATAGCCAAATCGTCTTTTTCAGAATTATAATAAATTAATCCTTGACGCAAAATTGCTTTTGAAGCATAAGAACCATTTTTAAATTCGCTAATCAATTGGTCATAGGTTTTAATTGCCAAATCTGATTTTTTTTCAGCAACATAAGTATTTCCCAATTCAAATAAAGCATCATCACGGTATTGCGATTTTGAATAGGTTGCAATTAACTTATTTAAATCTTCAATTTTCTTATCATTTTTAGATACAAATCCATAACTAATAGCTTTTTGAAAAGCTGCATAATCCGCATCGATGCTTTTCAAATCAATTGCTTTATTATACGCATCCATTGCTGGCCAATACTTTGTCGATACAAAACGGCTGTCGCCCAAACGCAAATAGGAATCGTTCAATCTGATTTTATCGTCTTTTACTGCGTCAATTTGAGCTTGGAAAAAATTTCCTGCTTGTTCGTATTCTTTTAATTTGAAATAAGAATAGGCAATATTGTAATTTATATTTTTGAATTCGGTTGTGTTTTTAGCTTCTGCAAAACCAATAAATTGTTTGAAACTCAATAATGATTCATTGAAACTATCCAAAACAAATTCTGTTTCCCCTTTCCAAAAAGTAGCACGAGCGGTGAATTTAAGATCTTTTTGTTCACCAATAGATTTTTTAAACATTGATAATGCTTCCTGATAATTTCCATCGGTATATAATTCTAAACCTCTATAAAAAGTTACTTTTTGATACGCCTGTTTGTTGGCAAAACTTTTATTTTTTTCTAATAGTTCCAATGCGCCTTTATAATTTTTTGATGTAATAAAGGAATTTATCAATAGCGTTTCAATATCTGTTTTGGTTGGGGAATTAGGATATTTATCTAAAAAAGCCGACAAAACATCAGGAACACTTTGATATGAATTTCCAATATCATAACTCAATTTCGCATAATTTAAAGCAGCATCTTCTTGGATTTTTATATCAAATACCATCTCTGATGCATTTTTAAAAGCATTCAAAGCTTGTTGTTTTTTATCGGTTTTCAAATAACTTTGTCCTAAATGATAATAGGCGTTTTGCGCAACAAAGTCTTTGCCATCAATGATTTTATTGAATTGGGCGATGGCATTTTCAAAATCATTTTGTTGATAATAGGCAAATCCCAATTGGTAAAAATCGGTATTGTTCCATTTTCCTTTTTTACCTTTATACTCTTTCAAAAAAGAAATGGCTTTTTCGTATTGATTCAAATTAAAATAGCTTTCGCCGATGATTTTATTCAATTCTGATTTCTCTAAAGCATTGGATTTTGCCGTTGCAACCAACCCTAAATCAATAGCTTTTTGGAAATTACCTAATTTAAAATTCATATCAGCTTGAAAATAGGAGAGCTTTTCTTTGTATTTTTCTTCACCAGAAACTTGGTCAAAATACTTCGTTGCATTTTTATAATCATCGCCTTCATAAGCCATAAACCCTAAATAATACTTGGCTTGCGAACCATAATTTGGAGAATTAAGCACTTTATTAAAATACGGTGTGGCTTCAATTTTATTTTTAGCAGTAAAAAAAGCGTATCCTTTTTGGAAATTAAATTTATCAATATCATCAGAATCCAATGAACTTTCATCAACTTTCTCAAACCAAATTAGAGATTGTGGATAGTTGCCTTGCTCAAAAAAATATTCTGCAACTTCAATGTAGGCTTGGTTTCTTTTGGTACTTGTTGGATAATCCGAAATGAAATTTTCCATCAACACATCGGCATTCGATTGACTGAGATGAATGGCACAATTTGCACTATAATAAGCACAATCTGATTGTACTTCGCTACTTTTATTTTCTAATTTTACTTTGTCAAAAATAATTTGAGCCGAAAAATATTGCCCATTATTATATAACGAAAATGCAGTATTGAACGCTTCTAAATCGAGCGTATAAATTGCGGATTTTTGAGCCGAAACTGTCGTTGTTCCTATAAAAAATAACAATAAAAAAAGCAAAGATTGTTTACGCATAGTAGGTTTTATTTAATACATTCAAATATATCTTATTCTACACACTATTAAGGGGTTCGATTCGTTTTTATTATGAACATCTTTTTAAACAATTAATAATAATTTTGAAATTGGAAATTGATTAAATCTTATTACTTTTACAAAATAAACAAAAAATTATTATGTCAGAACCTATATTATTTTTGAGAAACGTAACCATTTACCAGGAAGAAAAAGTCATTTTATCAAATATTAATTTGGAAGTGAATCACGGTGAATTTATATATATAATTGGAAAAACAGGTTCTGGAAAAAGTAGTTTTATGAAAACATTATATGCTGATTTGCCTTTAATAGAAGGACAAGCGAGCATAGTGGACTTTGATTTAGCGTCTTTAAAAGAAGATGATATTCCTTACTTGAGAAGAAAAATTGGAATCGTATTTCAAGATTTCAAATTGTTACCAGATAGAACGGTAAACGAAAATATGCTTTTTGTTTTGAAAGCTACGGGCTGGATAGATTTAATAGAAATGCAGAACAAAATCGATGAAGTTTTGGATAAAGTGGATATGAAATCGTTTGCTTCAAAAATGCCGCATCAATTGTCTGGTGGTGAGCAACAAAGTGTAGCAATTGCAAGAGCTTTATTGAACGATCCAGAATTAATTTTAGCAGATGAGCCAACAGGAAATTTAGACCCTCAAACTAGTATTGAAGTAATAGAAGTTCTTAGAAAAATTAATGCTTCGGGAAAAACAGTGATAATGGCTACTCATGATTATGCACTTTTGATGAAATTTCCATCAAAAACATTGAAATGTGAAGACAGTAGTATTTTTGAAGTAGTTCAAAAAACGGTTTAATGTTATCGATATTAATACCAACATATAATTATTGTATTTTTCCTCTCGTAAATGCGCTCCAAAAGCAATGTGAGGAAAACAACTTCACTTACGAAATTATTGGGATTGATGATGGTTCTAAATCTGTATTGAATTTAGAGAATGACAGTATCAATTTACTTGAAAATTGTGTATTTATATCATTATCTGAAAATATAGGTTTAAGCGAAAACAGAAATCTACTTGCTGCAAAAGCAAAATATTCCAACTTACTCTTCCTAGATGGTGACTCGATAATTATAGCCTCTAATTATATCAAAAACTATTTGAACAATATAGAAACCAACGATATAGTTTACGGCGGACGAGTGCATCCCAAAAGGATTACCTCTTCAAAACAGAAACTGCGCTGGAAATATGGAAGAAATATTGAAGATAAAACCGCCGATCAACGAAATTCATCTGTTTATAAAACATTAATGTTCAACAATACTGTTATAAAAAAGAGCTGTTTTGATCAGATAAAATTTGATTCCAATTTGAAGGAATACGGACATGAAGATACACTTTTCGCATATCAGGTGAGTCTATTAAACTTGAAAGTGCTACATATTGAAAATGCAATTGAACATGGAGATATTGACGAAAGCGCTGTTTTTATTTCGAAAGTAAAAAACAGTTTAAATAATTTAATTTTATTGGATAAAGAAAACAAAATTAAACCCAGCTTTATTAAGATGTTGAGTTTATACCATGTTCTCCAAGATTATAAATTACAGTATTTTGTAGCTTATTTTTTTTCCGTTTCTAACAAAATATTGTACAAACAATTAGTTTCAAAAAACCCTTCTTTATTTTTATTTAACCTCTACAGACTCGGTTATTTTTGTTCGATTAGCTCAAAAATTTAATTTTTTTTATTCTTCAAAATTTCTGTAAATAATTCATTCCACGTTTTCATAATGGTATCAATATTATATTTTCCCATACTTTTATGGGCTGCAATACCAATTGTCTTTCTCAAATTTACATCTTCAATAAGTTCATTTATTTTGGTTGCAAATAGTTCAATATTTCCATCGGGAATCAAAAATCCATTTTCATTATTGATAATTATTGATTTAGGGCCAATTGGACAATCAAAAGCAACAACTGGTAATCCATATGACATTGCTTCTAAAAGTACCATAGGAAAACCCTCGGAACGCGAGGTCATTGCATAAATAGCGGAATCCAAATATTTATTTTCAATATCTTTAACAGGCTCATAAAATCGGACTCTATCTGAAATAGTTAAGGCTTCAGCCAATGATTTTAATTGTAATGATTGATCTTCTGTACCATAAATTTCTAATTCCCAATCTTTATGTTTTTGCGATACTATTTTCCAGACCTGCAATATTCTGTCAATTCCTTTTTCATAGGAATGTCTAGCAACAACAATAACTTTTTTTGAGATTAAAGGAGCTACTAAATTATTATTAACTGCAACTGAATTTGGAATTACAACTCCCTTTTTTAAGTTCCATTCCTTAAGACTTTCTTTAGATAATGCAATGAATAAATCAAAACGTTTAGCACAAAAAATTCGGTATAAATATTTTACATTATGCGCTAATTTAGAAAAAAAAGTAACTTTGTAATATTGAGATTCATTGTATAAAGAACCATGTGCTTCAAAAATAACAGGTTTTTTTGTATGGATTAAAAATGGAATTAAAAACCCTTTTAATCCAAAATCACAAACAATAATACAGTCGGGGTTTACCAATTTAATACAATTCTGAAGTTGCTTTTTGTATTGAAATAATGTCGATATTTTGTTCCCTTTTAAAGACAAATCATAAAATCCAATTTCCTTGTTGTAATCAAAAAGCAGATTATCATTTTCATCATTCTTAGAAAGAATATCAATTTGATAATTAAAATTATCAATAAAATAATTAGTTTTAATAGACAGAATTTTTTGAACTCCTCCTTCCCCTTTAATTATTGGTGTAATATACAGTATTCTCATTTTTTCGATTCCAAAAACTCGTCATACTTTCTTATATAATCAGCTTCGTCAAAAACATCCGAAGCTAACACAAGACAAACTGCACCAGAAGAAAAATTCTCTAATTCTCGCCAAATTCCATTAGGAATGTGCAGCCCAATATTAGGTTTGTTTAATAAATAGCTCTTTTTATTCTTACCATCATTTAAAGTTACTTCAAAACTTCCACTTAATGCAATTAGAATTTCATGTTGATTTATATGAGAATGACCACCCCGAAAAGCAGAGCTCGGAACATCAAAAAGGTAATAAATTCTCTTGAATTCAAAAGGCAAAATATCATTTTGAATGAATGCTAAATTACCTCGTAAATCTTCGATTGTAGGAATATTTATTAGTTCTAAATCATTTATATTCGACATATTATTAATTTTTAATTTGCATTAAATCCAACCATTGATTTCCTATATTTTCTAATAGAAAAGGTTTTAAACTATCTAATGTATTGCTTTTACAATACTCATACAATTCTTCATCTTCTTAAAAAATATCACGCGTTGAAGTTTATTGAATATTCCATTACGCTTATTTTTTAGTAAACCTAAATTAACTAATTTTCCTGAAAAAGAATACGAAACAACATCCAAAACAATAATATTATGAACTTCTATTCCTTACTTTTCAAAAAAAATAGACAAATTTGCCATCACTTTTTCTGCGCCACCAATTCCTAATCGGTAACCAATTAATGCAATTTTATTTTTTTTGTTGGGTATTATCATCAACGTTTTCTTATTTTCGTATCAAATATAACTCTTTTAGAAAAATATGCAAGAAAATCCGCTTGTAACTATAATTTGTTTGTCCTATAATCACGAGAAATTTGTCCTGGAAACACTGAATTCAGTGGTGAATCAAAACTATTCGCCAATTGAACTTATTATAGTGGATGATTACAGTACGGATACTACAAAATCAATAATTGAAAATTGGTTACTTTCTCATTCTGATGTTCATTTTATTGCAAATGAAGTCAATTTAGGAAATACAAAATCTTTCAATAACGCCTTGAAAATTGCAAAAGGAAATTATATAATTGATTTGGCAGCCGATGATTTATTAATGCCAAATGGAATTCAAATGCAAATCGATACATTCCATAAAAGTAATTATAAAAATCTTGGAATTGTTTACGGAAATGCAGAAATAATTAATGAAAATGGTAGTTTTAATTCTTTTTATTTTCCTGTGGATGCAAATGGGAATGTGATTTCCAAAAGAAAAACTGGGGATATTTACGCATCTGTAATGTCAACTGGCGATAGTATTTGCTCGGTTTCAACATTGATTAAGAAAGATGTTTATGACTTTCTTGGCGGTTACGATGAAACACTTGGTTATGAAGATTTAGATTCTTGGATTCGAGCTTCTCGGATATATGAATTTGATTTTATTGATGCCGTTTTGATAAAAAAAAGAATTGTTTCCAACTCGTTAGGAACTGATTTTTTTAAGAAAAACAATAAAATCGACATTTCCACTTATAAAATTCTAAGAAAGGCACTGAAATTAAATCGTTCTAAAGCAGAAGATTTGGCACTTCAAAAAAGAGTTCATTATGAAATAATCCATTCTTTTAAAAATAGAAGTTTCAACTTGTTTTTGAAAAATATAGGACTTAGAATTGAGATTTCTTGGAGAAAAAACTTTAAAAAATATTAGTTATTTTTCAACATATCGTCGAATTCTCTTATTTATTGGACTTTCAAAATATTGGTATAAAACTACTGAAATAAGATTTAAAGCAATGAAAATAAACCATTGATTACTTGAAATTTTATTCAAAATAGTTGCGAAAATTCCGAGATGAATAAGGTAAAAAATATAAGAGCTTTTACCCAAAAGCAGTATAATTTTGGTACTAAAAAATTGTTGTAAAATTGTTTTTTCCTTTATTAACCCAAAAAACAAAGGTGCAATTCCAAAAACAGGAAGAAAAAACGTATTTATGACTTTTCCTGATAATGTATCAATACCAAAACCAGTTCCTACTTTCAATGAAACTAAAGCACAAATACTTAAAATAATTCCGAAAAACCCGACATAAGTAAATCCTTGAAATTTCAAATCAAATCTATTATTTCTTAAAAGTAGCGCAAGTCCAATTCCAACAAAAAATTCAGTTACCCGTCCGAAGAATGTGAAATCTAACATAAAATTAATTGATTTCATAAAACCGTAGCAATCAATTCCGTTAAAAATTGACACTAATAAAAGTCCGAATCCAACAAAAAATAGTGGCGTGATAATTAGAAAAAGTTTGTTCTTTTTAATTAAAAGAAAGAAAATTGGTGCTAATAAATAGAAAACTTCTTCGACTGTCAAAGACCAACTTTGTGCGATTCCAGTGAATTTCAAATCGTCTGAAAAACCTTTTAAGAAAGAAATATTAAAAAAATAATTTTTCAAATCTATTAAATTGGTTTGAGAATGAAAAATTGCGAAAAATAGAAATGTAAATGTTGTTAGCAAGAAATACATTGGATAAATCCTTGCAAAACGCTTGATAAAATAGCTTTTGAAACTGAAATTTTGTTCCTCATAATAGCGATTGCAAATTAGAAAACCACTTAAAACGAAAAATACAGTTACGCCAATATGAAATTCACTGAAAAAATCGTGACAATATTTCCCGAAAATTGCAACTGAAAACGGATTATAATGATGGATATAAACCATAAATGCAGCAAGCGCACGAATACCAGTTAAGGCTGGAAAATTGACTTTATTCATTACGTTTGAATTTATTTTTTATCTTCAAATAATAGGAAAACAAGTCAATTCTTTTGTCTAATTCTTTGTAGGAATAAATAGTTGTTATTAAAAAAATACCGCCAAGAGGGTAATAGGCGTTAGGATAATCAATTGTAAAAGTAGTTAAACAAGAAGCTAATCCGATAAAAAAACAAACCAAAATTATTTCAAAAGTGTCTTTTCTAATAGCAAAATCGTACTTTTTATTTAGAATATTTATGATGTAAAAAGCATACACAATAAATTGGAAAAGGCTCGCAATTCCGATTCCGACTAAACCGAAAAAATGATATAAAACTACCGTTGAAACAAGTAGGAATGAATCGCTTAAAATTTCTTGTTTGAAATACAATTTAGTATCTCCTTTTGCTAAAATTAAATAGGCTAACGGCCAAATTATCACTTTAATAATTACTGCAAATAATGCCGCTTTCAAAATCAATAAAACTCCTAAAAAGTCTTTTGTGTATAGTGTTTGAATTAATAATGGAGCGCAAAAATATAGGAAAGTAATCGCGGGAGTAATTAACAATAAACCAATTTCTATTTGATCGTTTACCAAATCTTTAACCTTTGAATTATCACTTTGAATGGCGATTATTCGTGGATAAAAATCGGTACTCATAGCATTAAAAATCATTCCTACATAAGAAATCAAAAGTACAGAACTCACTTCAAAAAGTCCTAAAATTTCAGTTGTAGAACCACTTCCGCTTAAATATATTTTTATTAAATAGCTGCAAATTTGACCAAAAATAATATTTATAGACAAAAGAAAACCCATTTTTAATAGCGGAATTCCTCTTTGAAAGGTATCCGAAATTGAAATCTTTATTTTATTGA
Organism: Flavobacteriaceae bacterium; assembly: GCA_009693635.1. GTDB lineage: Bacteria > Bacteroidota > Bacteroidia > Flavobacteriales > Flavobacteriaceae > Flavobacterium. The sequence goes on along the minus strand of SHWW01000007.1, from coordinate 23,801 downwards.
TTTTTATACTTCGTGTGAAGTAATAATTTACAAAAAAACTGATTAGACTTGAAACTAATATAACGGCAACAATTCCATCAAATCTAAAAAAATAATAAATTGGAATCGTTACAATGGTTATTAAAACCGAAGATAACACGTTAGAAATCGCAATGGATTTTAGCATTCGCAAACCTTGTAAAAGTGCAATTCTACTCGCAGTTAAACTTGAAAAAACAAAATTTACAGCTAAAATTACAAACCAAAAATAATAATCTGAGGAGCCAAAAGTCCATTTACTCAAAAGCTTTGAAAAAATAATAGTTACTAATGCTCCGAATAATCCAATAAAAATAGACCACCGTTGAAGGACAATAAAACGTTCTGAGAACTTTATTTCGTCATTTTCAGCGTTTGCCAAACTCACTTCACGAATACTCGTTATATTAATTCCAAAACTCGTCAAAGACCCAATGATTGCAATTGTATTATTCAATAATCCAACTGTACCTATTCCAATTGGACCTAAAAAGACAGCCACACATTTTGTACCAATAACTCCAATAATAATTTTTATTGCTTGAGCAAATCCAAATATTCCTGTTGACTTTATAATTGTTTTATGTGAGTTTTCTTTTTCCTTAATTTCCATATTAATCAATTTTGCATCCGAAAGCGATATATTGATTTTTAAATGCTTGCACCCATTTTTTCCATTCTACAACTTGCGCTAATGGATTATTACTTTTAATGAGTAATTCTTCTATTTTATTGGAATTCAAATCATTTGGATAGTTCTCAATTGCATGAAAATCATTGGTGTACCAAGCTTCATTGATAATTTTATTGAAGACAAACATATCAATAGCAACATTTTTAAACACTTTATTTTGATTGCTTGCAGAGGATAAAAAACCAGTCTTCATTAATTCATTATTTGAATATCCAAAATTGGAACTTTTTTTCTTTTTGTCAATAAATTTAACCGCATTGAATAATTGAAGTCCTTCATCAACTGAATTTTTATGATTTTTCCATAAGTTAAGAAAATATTTTTTTTTAAAAATAGCACCTGAGGTTGCGTAAATAGTATAGTATTTGAGAAATCTGTCTTCACTATATATATTAAAATAAGTTAAAATTTTTCGTATTTTAAATCGATTGATTCTAAATATTAAATTAAACAAATAGGGTTTTTCAGTGTATAAATTTGGACTGTAAATAGCATATATTTTATTAAAAGAACTATTAGTTTCAGGAAGTAATTTTGAATTTCCAAGCCAACACAATTTCAATATTTTAATTTTATCAGCTTCTAAATTCAATCTAAATTTCTTCAAATTAAATGCTTTTGTAAACCAAAAATCATCTTCGATTAATAGAAAATAATTTGAGGCATTTTTGGCAGAATTAATCCATAAATCTATTGGAATTTTTGAATTAATATTTTGAAAGTCATTTGCAATAGCATATGACTTTTCCTTATACAAATCAGATTTTAAAATATTAATTTTAGGATATTTTTCTAGTAATTTATCTAGGTATTTTTGTGGTGTTCCATCATCTAAAACAACAATTTTAAAGTCTAGATTTTGGCTTTTCAATACTATACTTTGAATGCATCGATCCAAATAATATGGTCGGTTAAATGATTTTATTAAGATGTCCATAAATTCAATTTTTGGATAACAAAATCAACTTCATCAGTAGTTATTATTGGGCTTATTGGCAAACTTAAAACCTCATTATGAATTTTTTCTATAATTATTGCAACTCCTTCGCCCAAAGCTACCAAATTTTTTTCTGGATAAAAACTAAAAGCTTGTGATTGTGGTGCATCTTCAACAACAATCAAATTATTTTGAATTACAATTTCATTAATTTTATCAATTTCTGGCAATTGTCCGTATAAATGAACCGCTAAGATTGCTTTTGTTTTTGATGTGGTTTTCTCTTGAATCATATCTGGATAATCGTGTAGGTTTCTATATTTGACTCGACCAAAACAGGTACTAAATCTGCTTGTAAAACAGACAAAATTGTAGAGATATATGTATTTGCTAGGACAATTACCTCATCTCTTTTTTTCAATCTCCCCAATTGAATTTGTGCTTTAAAAATTAATGTCAATGCATCAAATCCATTGCCAACCCCAATACAATTTTTGGATTGAAAATAAGTTACGAAGTTTCTCTCAAATAGTTTTACTTCTACACCCAAAATATACCAACCAATATCTAAAACGCTTCTCAATTTATTTTGTAAAGCATTTTCATAAGGCTGATTAATCTTATTTAATTCAAGAAATATTATCATATTAAAATGTTATCTAGTAAAGGATAATTTGAAGTTTCAACTTCGTAAAAATTTTGAACTAAAGTATTTACACCAAAACTTTCTTTCCAAAAATTGATATTTTTAACAATATTTAAACCATTATTTTCATGGGAAGGTCCAAAATCAAAGTAACTTTTTCCCTTTGAAACTTCATTTATTAAAAAATCATATAAATAATCAATACTTCCAAGTAAATTATTATCTTCATTACCTGAAATGTATTGCGCTTTCACTACATTTTTTGTAATGAAGAGGGTTGTTCCACACACCATTTTACCTTCAGAATAAACATTAAAGTGCTTGATATTCTGGGGGAATTTAGCTTTTAAAGCGATGATTTCGTCTAGAGAATGCACTGGTTTTGAATTGTATTTCTCCTTTAAATTTGGGATTAAAATATCGTTCCAAAAAGATACTAAGTTATTTTCTTCTTTAATAACCAAATTTAATTTTTTTCCCCTATTGATGCATTCCCGTCTTGATTTAGAGATCTTGAAATTTGAATCTAAATTAATCACAGAAATTGCATGTTTCATTTTAGTTGTTCCGTTGCAAATTGAAACTAAATAATCGATTTCATCGGAAAAAGTATCGCAATAAATAGAAGGAATTTTTTTAATAATTAAAGTCGAAATAGCATTCTCATTTAAAAACATTAAAATAGATTTAAAGATAAAAATTATATTGTATAATTTGGAATTTCTAGACAAAACAAGGCCTCCATAGGTTAAACCTTGATGCGAAAAAACAGTTGTTCCCAATCTATTTGCAGGTAAAACCGCAACTAATTTATCTTCATCATAAATCAGTAACGAAAAGTCTTCAAAGCGATCGGAATGATAATCCATAAAATCCCTATTGAATAGAAAAGTAGCATTTTTGGCAGTGCTAATAAAAGCATTCCAATCACTATAACTTTTTGTTTCGTATCTTTTTATTATGTAGTTTTTCAATATCACGTCTTAAACATGGGAAAATTAATCAATTAATTTAATACGAACATTATTTTTTTATTAAATTAGATTTATAAAATTAATTGACTAATTTTAAATCGATTAAAAATCTAAAAATGAAACAGCAAATTCGAAAAATACTTTTTGGAATGATTCTACTTTTTCCAAGTGTAATTTTTGGGCAAGATATTTCATTATTTTATCAATTTAATGGCAGATACGACTTTGTATTTGTTGGAAACACATTAAATCCACTTGAAAATTCATTTCAAAACGTACCTGCAATCTATACTACTTCTTCAGCAAATTTAAACTTAAATTCAGATGATGTAATTGAAAAAGCCTATTTATATTGGGCGGGTTGCGGAACGGGCGATTTTGATGTGAAATTAAACGGTCAAGCTGTTTCACCTGACAGAACTTTTAGCATTCAAAGGGTTGCTTCTAATCTTGTTTTTGATTATTTCAGTGCTTTCAAAGAGGTAACTGCTCAAGTTCAAGCTACAGGAAATGGAACGTATACAATTTCTGACCTAGATGTTTCTAATTCCATTGATTTTCACGCTCAAAGAAGCACTAATTTTGCTGGTTGGGCGCTAATTGTAGTTTATAAAAATCCAAATTTATCCTTAAATCAATTGAATGTTTATGATGGTATGCAAGCCGTTCCAGATGAAATAAATATTACTCTTAATAGTCTAAATGTCATTGATAATATAGATGCAAAAATTGGTTTTCTGGCCTGGGAAGGCGATTCTGGAATTGCAGTTAATGAAACATTACGAATTAATGGAAATCCCATTGGAAATCCACCTTTAAACCCGGTTAACAATGCTTTTAATGGCACTAATAGTTTTACAAATTCTTCAGTTTTATACAATATGGATTTGGATGTATATCCAATTCAAAACAATATAAATATTGGTGATACTTCTGCGCAAATTCAACTCACATCGGGACAAGATTTTGTGATGATAAATGCTATTGTAACCAAATTAAATAGTCAATTGCCAGATGCAACTGTGGCAATCAATAACGTTGCAACGACTTGCGATTCGAGAACAATTATTGCTGATTATAAAGTTTCCAATTCTAATTCTACGGCTGTTTTACCAGCAAATACTCCTGTTTCTATTTATGCAAATGATGTATTTATTCGTACAATTTTCACGCAAACAATCATCCCAATAGATGGAAATGAAATGGGGCAAGTAACGCTTCTTATTCCAAATACAATAACTGACAGTTTCAATTTGAAATTTGTTGTTGATGATACTGGTTCAGGTACTGGAATTGTTACTGAAATTAGCGAAATTAATAATAAATTTAATGTTTCTGTAGTTCTAAGTGTTTCACCCTTGTTCAATTTATTGCCAAATAATGAAGCTTGTAATGAAGGGGCTAGCAAAGGAACCTACAATTTTTCGGATTATGAATCTTTAGTAAAAGTAAATTCTTCCGATAATGTGCGTTTTTATGACTCTATAATAAATGTGCAAAACAACACAAATCCAATTTTTAATACATCCAATTTTGTTGCTTTCACAACTCCAAAAACAATTTACGTTCGAATAGAAAATGCCAATTGTTTTAGTATAACCTCGTTTTTATTAGAAACAAAAAACTGTCCGCCATTAGCTCATAATTTTGTCTCGGCTAACAATGACGGTACAAATGATACTTTTCATGTTAATGGTTTAAAAGATATTTTTTTGAAACATAAAATTTCAATTTACAACCGTTGGGGAACTTTAATTTGGACTGGTAACAATACTTCTGAAGAATGGGATGGTTATGCATCCAGAGGAATTTTACTTGACAATAAAGAAATTCCTGCTGGAACTTATTTTTATATAATTGATTTAAACGATCCTGATTATAAAGAACCCCTAACTGGATACTTGTATTTAACACGATAGTTTTTCATTAAAAATAACCCACATCAATTTCTCTCATTATATTTGTAGCATAATTTTTCAACACCCACTATTTTGAAGCAAATCACATCCGTTCAAAATCCATATATAAAGTCATTGGTGCTTTTACAGGAAAAAGGAAAAACCAGAAAAAAATCGGGGACTTTTTTGATTGAAGGGCAACGCGAAATTTCATTGGCAATAAAAGGCGGATATGAAATAGACACGATTTTGTTTTACCCAGAATTGATTTCTGAAATTGAAATAAATCAACTGTCAAAGCAGCAATTCAACTTGATTGAAATCAATAAAGAAGTGTTTGAGAAATTGGCGTATCGAGATACAACCGAAGGAATTATTGGAATTGCAAAAAGCAAAAATTTGGATTTGTCAGATTTAAAACTCAAAAAAAATCCATTAATTTTGATTGCCGAAGCACCAGAAAAACCGGGGAATATTGGTGCTTTATTGCGAACCGCAGATGCTGCCAATCTTGACGCCGTGATTATTGCCAATCCAAAAGGCGATTTGTTCAATCCAAATGTAGTGCGTTCCAGCGTTGGATGTTTGTTTACCAATCAAATTGCAACAGGTACAACATCTGAAATTATTACTTATTTGAAAGAGCGAAAAATTAATTTTTATTGTGCTACATTACAAAATTCAACGTCCTATCATACACAAGATTATACCACGCCAACGGCTTTGGTTGTTGGAACTGAAGCAACTGGTTTGACTCAAGAATGGCTTGATGCAGCAACACAAAATATCATTATTCCAATGCAAGGCGAAATCGATTCTATGAATGTTTCGGTAGCCGCTGCCATATTAATATTTGAAGCAAAAAGGCAAAGAGGATTTTAATTTTTAAGGATTGGAATTGTATTTTTATTCACATTTATAATTCATCGTTTGCACATCTCATTACTTATTCATAATTTTAGAAATTGAATAAAAAATAGCTATGACAGAAATTGAAATAGAAAAAGAAAACAAGGCTATTGCCCGAGAATATAAAGAACTTCTCCAAATAAGTTATCAAACACTAACACCTGAAGATAAAAAATTAATACGAAAAGCTTTTGATGTGGCTGTTGATGCGCATCAGGAACAAAGAAGAAAATCAGGCGAAGCCTATGTTTTTCATCCCATTGCTGTAGCAAAAATTGTAGCCTCTGAAATTGGTTTGGGAGCCACTTCAATTGCAGCAGCTTTATTACACGATGTTGTTGAAGATACCGAAATTACGGTTTTAGATATTGAAAAAATGTTCAATCCAAAAGTATCGCAACTTGTGGAAGGATTGACCAAAATTTCTAAAATTCAAAAAGATTTAAACTCTTCAACACAAGCCGAAAATTTTAGAAAAATGATTCTTACATTAAATGACGATGTTCGAGTGATTTTGATAAAATTGGCTGATCGTCTCCATAACATGCAAACTATGGATTCGATGGAGGAATATAAACAGACTAAAATTGCATCTGAAACATTATATATTTATGCTCCTCTTGCACATCGATTAGGTTTGTATAATATAAAAACGCAATTGGAAGATTTAGGATTAAAATATACAGAGCCTATAGTCTATAAAGATATTATAAATAAAATTAAAGAAACAAAGGAAGAACAAGATGAATATATAAAAAATATTTCTGACGTTATAATGAAATCTTTAGATGCTGAAGGTGTTAAATATATTATTAAAGGGAGACCAAAATCGATTTATTCAATTCGGAGAAAAATGAAAGCTCAAAATGTGAGTTATGATGAAGTTTATGACAAATTTGCGCTTAGAATTGTCTATAAATCAAATCCTCACGATGAAAAATTTATTGCTTGGAAGATTTATTCTATTGTAACAGATCACTACAGACCTAGTCCAAGCCGCTTGAGAGATTGGATTTCATCACCAAAATCGACGGGCTACGAAGCATTACATATTACTGTAATGGGACCTATGGGCCGTTGGGTTGAAGTTCAAGTTCGAAGTGAACGAATGGACGAAATTGCCGAAAAAGGATATGCCGCACATTATAAATACAAACAAGGTGAAATTGAAGAAAGCGGATTAGATGCATGGCTAAATCTTTTGAAGGAAGCTATAGAAAATCCAGAAATAAACGCAGTTGACTTTGTTGAAGATTTTAAAATGAATCTTTATTCAAAAGAAATTTTCGTTTTTACTCCAACGGGAGAAATAAAATCATTACCAAAAGGTGCTACATCACTCGATTTTGCATTTAGTATTCACTCAGCAATTGGGGTTCACACAAGAGGAACTCGTGTTAATGGAAAATTGGTGCCGCTAAATTTTGAATTAAAAAGTGGCGATCAAATTGAAGTTATAACTTCTGTTAATCAAAAGCCAACACCACATTGGTTAAATTATGTGACCACTTCTCGAGCAAAAACTAAAATCAAGAATGTCTTAAATGAGAATACGAAGAAAGTTGCCGAAGATGGAAAAGAACTTTTAACCCGAAAATTACGACATCTTAAGGTTACCTTAAATGAGAAAACTATTAATGAATTAGTTATTTATTTCAAACTTAAAACAAGTTTAGATTTATTTTATAGAGTTGGAATTGGCTCCGTCGAAAACCAACAACTTAAAGATTTTGCAGCGTTAAAAAGCAATTCATTTATCAATTTCTTTAAAAATAAAATCAAAAGATCACCTTCTAAACATTCCGAACAAATTTCGAAAGAGGAAATTCACACCAATTATGATTTACTCGTTTTTGGCCCAGAACAAGATAAATTAGACTATAAATTATCAACGTGTTGCAATCCAATTGTCGGGGATGAAGTTTTTGGTTTTATTACTATAAATGAAGGGATTAAAGTTCACAAAAAAGATTGTCCAAATGCCTTGAGTATGCAATCTAACTATGCTTACCGTGTTATTAAAGCCAAGTGGATTGATTCGTCACAACAAGAATTTAAAGCCGTTTTAATAATTACTGGAATGGACTTTTTGGGACTTACAAATGAACTTACAAAAGTTATTTCGAGTAATATGAATATCAATATTCAAAGTATTTCATTAACCACAGAGGCCGGATTATTTAATGGAAAAGTAGCTGTAATTGTTAAAAACAACAGCATTCTAGAGAAAATGATGGCGAAAATCAGAAAAATAGACGGTATCGATAAAGTGACACGAGTATATAAAAATTAAAGTTTTGAACATTCAAGTTGAAACATTTAATAATTAAAATAATAATTTATCTTTGCACGATATGACATTAATATCCGTTGACAACAGTAAGAATCAAGAAATTGTAAAAAATGTTTTTACATTATATCTAGAGAATAAAGGGCACAGAAAAACACCTGAGCGCTATGCTATTCTTCAAGAAATATATGAAAGTGAAGAGCATTTTGATGTAGAGCATCTTTATATGAAGATGAAAAACAAGAACTATCGCGTGAGCAGAGCAACTCTTTACAACACAATTGAACTTTTATTGGATTGCGGATTGGTTCGGAAACACCAATTTGGTCAAAATCAAGCGCATTATGAAAAGTCCTATTTTGACAAACAACATGACCATTTAATTATGACAGATTCTGGTGAAGTAATTGAATTTTGCGATCCTAGAATACAAATGATCAAAAAAACAATCGAAGAAATTTTTGATATAGAGGTTCACAATCACTCTTTGTATTTATACGGAACAAAAAAGGTCAAATAATGAAAGCAAGTGACTATTTTAAAAAAACATTTGTTTTTGTATTTGTTTTTTCTTTAACCTTCAGAATTGTAATTCAATTATTTGACGGTTTTGACTCATTTACTTTGAAATTTTTGATGAAAACCCTTTTTGCGAGTTTATTAACTGCACTAATATTAGGTATATTAAATTACTTTTTGAAGTTTGAATTTTTCAAAAAAAAATAAAAAAAACCAAAAATAAATATCAACAACACACAAATAACAATTATAATGACCGTAGATTTATTATTAGGATTACAATGGGGCGATGAAGGAAAAGGAAAAATTGTTGATGTTCTGACATCAAATTACGATATAATTGCTCGTTTTCAAGGGGGACCAAATGCAGGTCATACTATAGAATTTGACGGAATAAAACACGTCTTAAGAACTATTCCGTCTGGTATTTTTCATAAAAACTCAATTAATGTAATTGGAAACGGAGTTGTAATTGACCCAGTTGTATTCCAAAAAGAAATTGAAGGCTTGGCACGATTTAATTTGGACATTAAAAACAAATTAATCATTTCTCGCAAAGCACATTTAATTTTACCAACCCACCGTTTATTGGATGCGGCTTCTGAAGCTTCAAAAGGCAAAGCTAAAATTGGTTCAACCTTGAAAGGAATTGGACCGACTTATATGGATAAAACCGGTAGAAATGGAATTCGTGTTGGCGATATTGAATTGGAAGATTTTAAAGAACGCTACCGAGCCTTGGCTGACAAGCACGAAGGAATGATAAAATTCTATGATGTTGCAATTCAATATAATCTTGCTGAACTTGAAGTTGAATTTTTCGATGCCATTGACGACTTGAAAAAACTGACCTTTATTGATAGCGAAGAATATTTGCACCAAGCTCAAAAAGAAGGAAAATCTATTTTATGCGAAGGAGCACAAGGTTCGTTATTAGACGTTGATTTTGGAACCTATCCATTTGTAACTTCATCAAACACAACAGCAGCAGGAGCTTGCACAGGTTTAGGAATTGCTCCAAACAAAATTAAAGAAGTTTACGGTATTTTCAAGGCCTATACCACTCGTGTTGGAAGCGGTCCATTTCCTACAGAAGATTTCGAAGAAGATGGCGCTACGATGGCAAGAGTAGGAAACGAATTTGGTTCGGTTACAGGAAGACAAAGACGTTGCGGATGGTTGGATTTAGTAGCTTTAAAATATGCAATTCAAGTAAATGGTGTAACACAATTGATGATGATGAAAGGCGATGTTTTGTCTGGATTTGAAACATTAAAAGTATGTACAGAATACGAATACAAAGGTCAAAAAATAGCCCATTTACCTTATAATATTGAGCCTGAAAATGTAACTCCAATTTACAAAGAATTTAAAGGTTGGAAAGCTGACTTAACAGGATTGACTTCTTATAATCAATTACCGGTAGAATTGAAAAAATACATTGACTTTATTGAAAAAGAAGTTGAAGTTCCAATTAAAATAGTTTCTGTTGGTCCTGATCGTAAACAAACAATCACAAAATAATAGAAAGAAACGCTTTGAGAAATCAAGGCGTTTTATCTTTATAGCAAAATTAATATGAAAGAAACCAATTTATTTAAAGCCTTTTTTGAAAGTGAAAAAGCAGGTGGATTTGTATTAATATTTGCAACCTTAATTTCTTTACTTTTAGCAAATTCTATATTCCAATTAGATTACCTTCAACTATGGCATTTAAAAATTGGAAATCACAGTCTAGTGGAATGGATTAACGATGGCTTAATGACCGTTTTCTTTCTATTGATAGGATTGGAACTTGAGCGTGAAGTATATATCGGTGAACTATCAACTCTAAAAAAAGCGTCATTACCATTGCTAGGAGCTCTTGGGGGTATGATAATTCCAGCTCTAATTTACGCTGTTTTCAATAATGGAACATTTACTCAGTCAGGAGTTGGAATACCAATGGCAACTGATATTGCTTTTGCAATTGGAATCTTATCACTTTTGGGAAATCGAGTGCCAACTTCTCTAAAAATATTTCTTACCGCCCTAGCGGTAATTGACGATTTGGGCGCAATTATAATTATTGCTGTTTTCTATACTGCTAAAATTTCTTTGTTGAATTTAGGAATTGCATTTGGAATAATGGGTGTTCTATTTGTTCTAAACCGATTGAAAGTCAATTCCCTTTTTCCATATATAATTGGAGGAATTTTGATGTGGTATTTTATGCTAAATTCAGGGGTTCACGCAACAATTACAGGGATTTTATTAGCATTTGTTATTCCTTTTGGTGATGGACAAAAAGAGAATATTTCGTATAAATTACAGCATTTTCTGCATAATCCTGTCGCTTTTATAATCTTACCTTTATTTGCTTTAGCAAATACCTGTATTATTATAAATTCCAATTGGTATGAGTGTTTAAAAGATACCAATAGCATGGGAATTATTCTCGGTTTAATTATCGGAAAACCTCTAGGAATATCGCTTCTATCGTATTTGGGAGTAACTTTAGGACTTTGCATTTTGCCAAAAGGATTGCAATGGAAAAATATTTTCGGAGCAGGAATATTAGGCGGAATTGGTTTTACAATGTCTATTTTCATTACCCTTTTAGCATTTGATACCGATTCAAATATTGTGAATTCAAAGATTGCAATTTTAATCGCTTCAACAGTAGCAGCAATTACAGGTTTTATCGTTTTAAAATTGACATTGAAACCAAATAAATAAGAGCAAAAACTACTATTAATAAATAAATCATAATTTGCAGTAGCATTGCATCCTTTTTCTTAAATTTGGCAAAAATTAAACCTTTGAAGAAGCACCTATTTCTTATCAAAATTTTTATCATTCTATTCAGTTTTAATACGGTATTGGCACAAACACCAAAGAAAATTATCATTGAACATTCCGATTTTGCAGACATCAACCAACTTCAGATTCCCGATGCCGCATTACTAACCGGAAATGTTCGCGTGAACCACGATGGTGCTATTTTGACTTGCAATAAAGCCTATTGGTTTCAAAAAGAAAACTACATAAAAGCATTTGGAAATGTACAAATCATTCAAGGTGACACGCTCAAAATGACAAGTAAATATGCGGAATATAACGGAAATATCAAACAAGCGTATGCAACTGGCGATGTAATTTTGAAATCACCAGATATGTCATTGTTAACAGATACTTTGAATTTCAATAGAAACAGTCAAGAAGCTTTTTATTCCACAGGCGGATTGATTACCAACAAAGGGAATACGCTAAAAAGTAAGTCCGGTAAATATTATGTTGCTGAAAAAAAATACCAGTTTCTAACTGCCGTAACGGTAAAAACACCTGAAAATATTATCAAATCGAATCACTTGGATTATTACACAAATTCTGGACATTCGTATCTTTTAGGCCCTTCAACAATCAACGGAAAAGACAATAAAATTTATACAGAAAACGGTTTTTACGATACAAAAAAAGACATAGCACGTTTGCAACGAAATTCCAAAATAGAATACAACAATCGTTTGATAGAAGGCGACAGCATATTTTATAATAAAAAAACAGGTTTTGCTTCGGCTACAAATAATGTAAAAATCACAGATACCATCAACAAAATTATTGTGAAAGGACATTATGCTGAAATTTACAAGTTTCAAGATTCGGTTTATGTAACTAAAAGAGCTTTGGCAATTAATCTTGTTGAAAATGATTCTGTTTATATACACGCACAAAAATTGATGATTACAGGAAAAGAAAATAATCGAATTATTCGAGGTTTCAAAGAGGCGAAATTCTACAAATTAAATTTAAGCGGTAAATGCGATTCTATTCATTCTGATCAGAAAAAGGCACTTACAAAACTAATTGGAAAACCAATTCTTTGGAATTTTGAAAACCAAATGACAGGTGATTTGATGCATCTTATTGGAAATAATAAAACCCAACAGCTCGATTCTTTAAAGGTATTAAACAATGCTTTTATTGTTTCAAAAGATACTATTGGAACTGGTTACAATCAGGTGAAAGGGCAAAATCTTTATGGAAAATTCAAAGATAAAAATCTTGATAACCTTGATATTGTGAAGAATACCGAAGTTATTTATTATATGCGAAATGACGACCATGAACTCATTGGAATCAATAAAAGTGTTTGCAGCAAAATAAATTTGACATTAGATAAGAACAGAATTGACACGCTAACATTATTTGAAAAACCGGATAGCGATATTTATCCTGAAAAAGATTTACCTGAAAACGCAAGGAAATTACGAGGTTTTATTTGGCGTGGAGACGAACGAATAAAAACAAAAGACGATTTGTTTACCTCGGAAGAGAACGAAATGAACGACAAAATCATCAAGGAAAGTAAGACAAAAAAAGCAAAAGCAGATGTTCCAATGAAAATCAGAAAAGAGACATTGGAATATAAGGATAAATAAATTATTGCAGTAAAACTAGAATACTTTGAACAACGATTTCCTAAAATACCAAGCCCAAACGACACTCTATCCCCTAGGAATGGAGGTTTCGCATGCCATTGGGTCTTATATTTACGATACCAACAACAAAAAATACCTGGATTTTGTGGCTGGCATTTCCGCTTGCACACTCGGACATCAACATCTTCGAGTAAATAATGCTATTAAAAATCAGTTGGATAAATATTCTCACGTTATGGTTTATGGAGAATATTCTCAAAGTCCAGCGGTAGAATATTGCAAACTTTTAGCCGCTCACCTACCGTATCCATTAGAAAAAACCTATTTGGTCAATTCAGGAACCGAAGCAACCGAAGGCGCTTTAAAATTAGCACGACGTATAACTGGCAGAAGCCAATTAATTTCGTGCCACAACGCCTATCACGGAAATACAATGGGCTCGATGAGCGTAATGGGATTTGAAGAACGCAAACAAATCTTCCGTCCTTTAGTTCCCGATGTCGATTTTATAACCTTCAATAACGAAGACGATTTACAGAAGATTACAACAAAAACAGCTGGAATTATCCTTGAAACTATTCAAGGTGGTGCAGGATTTATTAAACCTTACAACGGTTTTCTCAAAAAAGTACGCGCGAGATGTACCGAAGTGGGAGCCATAATGATTCTCGACGAAATCCAACCTGGCTTTGGACGAACAGGAAAATTATTTTGTTTTCAAAACTACGATGTAGTTCCAGATATCGTAATTATGGGCAAAGGAATGGGAGGTGGAATGCCCGTTGGCGGTTTCACCGCATCCCAAAAACACATGCATTTATTGAGCGACAATCCAAAATTAGGACACATAACAACCTTTGGTGGTCACCCTGTAATCGCGGCAGCCTGTTTGGCAACATTGCAAGAACTGACCGAAACATCAATAATGACAGATGCTTTAGCCAAAGAAAAACTTTTCCGAACACTTTTGGTACACCCTTTGATTAAGGAAATACGGGGGGAAGGATTAATGTTGGCAGCAATGACTGAAAATGCTGAAATCACTAACAAAGTAATCTTTAAATGTCAAGATAAAGGCTTGATATTGTTTTGGTTACTCTTTGAAGGTTGCGCCATTAGAATTACACCTCCATTGACTATTTCTATCGAAGAAATTAAAGAAGGTTGTAAGATAATTCTCGAAGCAATGAACGAAATTGTAAACGAAAATTAGTTTTTTTTAGAGCTATTCCTACTGTAATTTCAATCCATTTTAATACTTCGTTTCACGCAACAAAATAGTATTTTCCTTCCAAGAAGGCTATGATCCTCCGGATTTCAAGACTATTATTTGTTAATTAAATTGTTCACAAAAAAAAGACCTTTATTAACAAAATAAAATTAAATCCTTACCTTTATATCAGGATAAATTAAAGAAAACAGTATGCAAATAAGCGACGAAGAAGAAGACTACAACTTATCCTTATCAAAATTTGAATCAATGTTGAAAACCAACAAAGTTCTATTTTTTGATTCCGAAGAATTTGAAGAAATTATTCTTCATTACCTCGATATGGGAAAAGCTGCTTTAGCAAAAAAAGCTTTAAAATTAGCGCTTGAACAACACCCAAAATCAACTGGATTAAAATTAGTCCAAGTAGAAATGTTGGTCTATGAAGATAAACTAGAACTGGCAGAAAAAATGCTAAATGAGCTTTATGCAATCGAGCCTACAAACGAGGAAATTTACATTCAAAAAGCAAATATATATTCTAAAAGAGACAATCACGAAAAAGCAATAGAATTATTGCAAATCGCACTAAAACATACAGATGATTTTGCCGATGTCTATAATTTAATTGGAATGGAATACCTTTTTATGGACAATTTAGAATTGGCAAAAGACAATTTTATGAAATGTCTTGAAGAAGATACCGAAGATCAAGCAGCCCTATATAACGTCGTTTATTGCTTTGAATTTTTAGACCAAAATGAAGATGCCATTGTTTATCTTAACAAATATATCGACAAAAACCCCTACAGTGAAATCGCTTGGCACCAAATCGGAAGGCTAAATTACGGCCTAAAAAGATATGAAGATGCGCTTCGAGCTTTTGAATTTGCAACCCTAATTGACGATGAATTTTTAGGCGCTTTTATGGAAAAAGCAAAAGCATTAGAAAGACTAAAAAAATATGAAGAAGCAATAGAAAGTTATACTAGAACTATCGAATTAGACAATGCTACTTCGTATGCATTACTCCGAATGGGGAAATGTTTCGAGAAAATTGGAAACAAAGTTTTAGCACTCAAATATCTCAACAAAACAGTTCACGAAGACCCACTTTTAGATAAGGGTTGGATTGCGATTACCGACTTCTATGTTCGTCAAAAAAAATACAACAAAGCCTTGTTTTATGTAAACAAAGCCTTGAGTATAGACAATCAAAATCGTTTATATTGGAAGCGATTTGCAACTATAAACAAAGAATTAAATCTTTTTGAAGAAGCTGAATTTGGTTACAGAAAAGCAGTTGAATTCGGAGATTATCAATTAAATACTTGGTTGTTTTGGGTTGATATTCTTCAATTTTTAGGGGAATTTGAAAGCGCAATACAAACATTATTACAAGCTTCCGAATACTTCCCAGAAGAATTTGAAGTAGAATATCGTTTAGCAGGATTGTACTTTATGATTCACGATGACAAAAAAGCAAAATTTCATTTAAGTAATGGTCTTCGATTGAGTTTCAAAAACAGAACTCTTATAGAAGATTTATTTCCTATAGTTTGGGCTCGAAAAATAGTTCAAAACGCAATCAATAAGTTGTCAAAATAAAATCTAAATGGCAAAGCACCAGTTTGGTTTAGTTGGTAAAAATATAAGTTACTCTTTTTCAAAAGCACATTTTACAAAAAAATTTGAAGACTTAAATTTGTTGGATTATTCATACGAAAATATAGATTTTCAAGACATTTCAGAATTGCCAAATTTCCTAAGAAATAATCCAAATTTAAAAGGTTTTAATGTAACAATCCCATTCAAAGAATCGATTATTCCATACTTAAACAAATTATCTAAAGAAGCGGCTAAAATTGGCGCAGTAAACACTATTCGCTTTACAAAAAAAGGAAAATTAAAAGGGTATAACACCGATTATTACGGTTTCCAAAAAGCCCTTAAACCACTTTTGCTTCCGCATCACAAAAAAGCATTGCTATTAGGGACAGGGGGTGCCTCAAAAGCTGTGGCGCATGCTCTAAATCAAATGGGAATTGCTGCAAGCTATGTTTCGAGAACTTCGTTAGAAAACAATATTCGTTACAGCCAAATTACAGCAACAACCTTTGTGGAATATCAAATAATTATTAATTGTACTCCAATAGGAACTTCGCCAAATATAAATGAATGCCCTGAAATTCCATATCATTATTTAACTTCCAATCACATTGCATTTGATTTAATCTATAATCCTCCAGAAACGTTATTTCTTCAGAAAGCAAAGCAGCAAGGTGCTATTACCAAAAACGGTTTAGAAATGTTAGTTTTTCAAGCCGAAAAAGCATCGAAAATTTGGGGAATTTAAAGTATAAATCATAAAAATATCTCATTTATAAGTATTTTATCTTATTAATTGTTTAATTATCGGAATTTCTTTGAATTTTGATTTAGCTTTTGTTATCTTTCGGGCGGAAATAATATCAATATTAAACATTTTAAAAATGTTAGAAGAAAAGAATGATAACCTGTCGATGTATTTAAATGAGACAGATGGAAATTTAGAAAATGTTTCACAAATAGTGACTCAATCAGAAATTTATGAGATTAAAGAACCTACTGAAAATAAATTTTCAGAAATGGATATATGTCATGAAGAAATTGAAGAAGTTGGTGTTAAAGATGTAGAAGAAGATGTTGTGGCTTATCAAATTGAAGAAGTTGAAGCAAAAGTAATTGCAGAAAGTACTGATGGATTAGAAACAGTAGACATTGTTAACCAAAATAACACTGCTATGATTGCTATTGCATCCCAGAATGCTGCTGAAAATGAAGACGAAACTTTGAAAGACCGTCACGAAATTCCAATGTTAAACTATGAAATTTTGTCTATGGACGAATTAATAATCGAATTGGAAAAATTGGGCGCTGTTGAAAAAATTATGTCAGTTAAAGATCATGTCGAAGAAAT
The DNA here is from genome assembly GCA_009693635.1 of Flavobacteriaceae bacterium. Taxonomy (GTDB): domain Bacteria; phylum Bacteroidota; class Bacteroidia; order Flavobacteriales; family Flavobacteriaceae; genus Flavobacterium. The sequence continues at coordinate 6,326 of SHWW01000007.1, read as the reverse complement.
TAAAAATTCTTTTGTTGCAAAATACAACCATTTCATCGAAGATAAAAAAGAAGAATTTGTTACTGAAAATTCAGAAAGCAAAGAAGAATTCTATTATCATATGCCATTAAAGTCAAAATTTGACCAATTATATTCTCTATTTAGAGAAAAGAAAAATTCACATTTTAAGAGTTTACAAAACAATTTAAAAACCAACTTAGAGTTGCGTTTGGCGATTGTTGAAGAATTGAAAGAGCTTATAAATCCTCAAGAAAACATTAAAGATACTCTAAAACACTTTAATGAATTGAGAGAGCGTTGGAAAAATGCAGGCTCAATTCCAAAGGATAAATACAACCATGTTTGGAATAATTATCATTTTCACGTTGAGAATTTCTATGACTATTTGCACTTGGATAGAGAAGCAAGAGATTTGGATTTCAAACACAATTTAGAACAAAAACAAAAAATTGTTGCCCGTGTTGAAGAGTTAGTTTTGGAAATAGATATCAACAAAGCTTTTCGTGAATTGCAAGATTTACATAAAATTTGGAAAGAAGATATCGGTCCTGTATCAAGAGAACACCGTGAGGAAATTTGGAATCATTTTAGCGATTTAACCAAACAAATGCACGACAAAAGAGAAGTTTTATTTGAAGCGCAAAGAGGAACTGAAAGCGAAAACTTAGCAAGAAAAAATGACATTATTGCTCAAATTGAAGTTTTAGCAACTGAAAAAGTTACCGTTCACAGCCAATGGCAAGGACAAATAGATAAAGTTGAAGCCTTGAGAAATGCTTTTTTCGCAGCTGGAAAAGTTGCTGCTGATGTAAACGAAAGTACATGGGCAGCATTTAAAACTGCGGTTCGTAATTTCAATACTTTTAAAAATTCATTTTACAAAGATATTAAGAAAGAGCAGCAAGAAAATTTGAACAAAAAAACGGAATTAGTAGCGAAAGCGAAAGCACTTCAAACAAGTAAAGATTTTGCAGCTACAACGCCGTTAATGAAGCAAATACAAGAGGAATGGAAATTGATTGGACACGTTCCAAGAAAATATTCAGATGCAATTTGGGGTGAATTTAAAACCGCTTGTAATCATTATTTTGATATATTAAAAGCACAAAAAACCGAAGTAAACGTTGAAGAAGTAGAAGCTTTTGAGAAAAAGAAAGCCTATTTAGATACATTAAGAGAATTTCAATTGATTGGTGAACACAAAGCCGATTTAGATGCTATTAAATTGCATATTGAAAATTGGAAAGGTTTCGGGAAAGTGCCGTTTACAAGACGTCATATTGAAGGGAAATTTAATAAAATATTGGATGCTTTATTTGAGAAATTGAGTTTAAGCAAAAAAGAAACGGAAATGGTTCGTTTTTCTAACCGTGTTGGTAATTTATCCGATTCTAATGATTCTACAAAATTAGAGAACGAAAAGATTTTCTTAATGCGTAAAATTGATGAAGTTCAAAACGAAATATTCCAATTAGAGAATAATATTCAGTTTTTTGCGAATACAAGAAATGCCAAAAAAGAAAATTCTATAGTTTTAGAAGTTCGAAAAAACATTTCTATTCACAAGGAAAGTTTAGACGTTTGGAAAGAAAAGCTAAAACAAATTAGAAGTATTAAAGTTGAATAATTACTTTTAAAAGTAATTAGAATTATTAGAGAAAATACTAAAAAGGAAAATTTAATAATTAAAGTTTTTTGGCCTCTTCCCAAAAAATATCCATCTCGGCAAGGGTCATATCCATTAATGGTTTTCCTAATTCTCCTGCTTTACCTTCCAGATATTGAAAGCGTTTAATGAATTTTTTATTAGTTCGTTCTAATGCATCTTCAGGATTTACATTCAAAAAACGAGCATAATTTATCATCGAAAATAAAACATCTCCAAATTCAGCTTCTATATTGTCCTGATTTCCAGCGGATACTTCTAATTGCAATTCCTGTAATTCCTCTTGTACTTTGTCCCATACTTGGCGTGGATCTTCCCAATCAAATCCAACACCTTTAACTTTATCCTGAATTCTACTTGCTTTTACTAATGCAGGTAAACTCTTGGGAACGCCTTCCAAAACTGATTTTTTTCCCTCTTTTAATTTGAGTTTTTCCCAGTTTTGTTTTACTTCTTCTTCATCTTTTACAACTACATCACTATAAATATGCGGATGGCGATGGATTAATTTATCACAAATTTCATTGCAAACATCAGCTATGTCAAAATCATTGGTCTCACTTCCTATTTTTGCATAAAAAACGATGTGCAATAATAAATCCCCTAATTCTTTTTTTACTTCATTCAAATTATTATCCAAAATTGCATTTCCCAATTCATAGGTTTCCTCAATAGTTAAATGGCGTAAAGTCTGTAATGTTTGCTTTTTATCCCAGGGACATTTTTCACGCAAATCATTCATAATAGTTAATAATCTATCAAATGCATCGAGCTGGGTTTGTCTTGAATTCATTGCTGTTTTGTTTTTGTAAAATTAAAAAATCCTATCAAGATATTAGCACTTGATAGGATTAAATATATGAATTAAAAATATAATTTATTCGTTTTTTGCTACTACATTAGCTTCGACAGGAACTTCTTTTGAAACCAAACCTTTAGCTTGAAGTATATTGTACCAATTCATAATTTTCTTAATATCAGAAGGATACACTCGGTCTTGGTCATAATCAGGTAGTATTTCAAGAAAATAAGAAACTAATTTTGCATTGTCTTCTTTGTTTGAAATCGCTGGTCCATTGTCTTCTTTGGCGGCAATTGCTCTCATTATTTCCGTCAATGGTTTTTCTTCAGTATTGGTATAAACCGAAATTTCTGAAAGCAAACTTACATTACTTTTTAAACCAACAGTTACTTTTTTACCATCTAGTAAAGATTCTGCAACAAAACCTGAACGAGTTTGAACTTTTAAAGCAAATAAACCGGGTTTTCCTGCAATTGCTAATATTTTATCTAATGTCATTTATATTAATTTGATTATTCTTTTATTATATATTAAAAAAAATTAAAGTAATTATCTGATTTTTTTATTGCAAAACTTCATTTTATAATCTGGGCGAGCTTTCCCTTCCATTATATTTTGAAGCTTTTTCTTAATTAATTGCTTTTTCAAAGAGGAAATTAAATCAGTGAATAAAATTCCTTCAATATGATCGTATTCATGTTGAATTACTCGTGCTATCAAACCATCAAAAACCTCTGTTTTAATTACAAAATCTTCATCACAATATTCAATTGTAATTTTTTTATTTCTAAAAACATCTTCACGAACATCAGGAATACTTAGACAACCTTCATTAAAACTCCAAATTTCGCCTTCTTCCTTAATCATCTTTGCATTGATAAAAGTGCGTTTAAAATTTTTCAAAAGGATTTGTTCCTCCGGTGCTAATTCGTGATCCTCACCAAACGCCGAAGTGTCAATTACAAACAAACGAATACTCATTCCAACCTGAGGTGCAGCAAGCCCAACGCCACAAGCATTGTACATTGTTTGGTACATATTAGTAACGATTCCTTTTAAATTCGTAAATTCACAAGTTAGCTCCTCGCTCACTTTTCTCAAAACGGGATCGCCATATCCTACAATTGGTAAAATCATTTTATTTGTTTTAAAGCATCCTTCAAAAAAGATTTTATAATCTAATTTTGATTGGCAAAAATAGTAAAAAAATAGGTATTGAATATTTGGAATCTAATAATTAGCAAATAATTAGATTTTATTACGATAAAATAATGATATTAAGACTATTACAAATTAAAAAAATATTTTATTTAAGTAATTAGCTTATGATTTATAAACAAAAAAAGTTAAATCATCTTTGTTTTTAAAAAATCCTGAAGCATTATTGTAGCTGAAATCTCGTCAAGTAAGTATTTATTCTGGCGTTGTTTCTTATTTAATCCGCTGTCAATCATTGTTTGAAAAGCAATTTTTGATGTAAAACGCTCATCAACTCTAACAACTGGTATGTTTGGGAAGAAACTTTTGAATTTTCTTACAAAAGCTTCTATTATTTCGGTGCTTTGCGATGGATCACCGTTCATTTGTTTCGGTTCACCAATGAGTACTTTTGACACTTTTTCTCTACTAAAATAATCCTTTAGGAAGTTTATTGCGGTTGCGGAAGGAATTGTTGTTAATCCAGATGCAATTATTTGTAACTCATCTGTAACAGCAATTCCAGTACGTTTTTGTCCGTAATCTATAGCGAGAATTCTTGCCATTTTTTTTAATATCTATACAAATATAAACAAAGAAATTTAACTAAATTAGTTGGTTTTGTTTTGATTCTAATAAATCAATAAAATTCCAAATTTTACTTTATTGAAAATAAACAAAAAAGTTATCTTTGCCTAAAATATATCGAAAATGAATGCTTTACAGACTATTATAGAACAAGCTTGGGAAAACCGCGCTTTATTACAAGAAAAAACCACAACCGATGCTATTAGAGAAGTTGTCGATTTACTCGATGCAGGCAATTTGCGTGTAGCTGAGCCAAAAGGCGACACTTGGCAAGTGAATGAATGGGTAAAAAAAGCCGTAGTTATGTACTTTCCTATCCAAAAAATGGAAACTTTTGAAGTTGGAATTTTTGAATATCACGATAAAATTCCATTAAAACGAGGATATGCTGAAAAAGGAATTCGAGTTGTTCCAAATGCTGTTGCAAGACACGGTGCTTATATTTCTAAAGGTGTAATTTTGATGCCAAGCTATGTAAACGTTGGCGCTTACGTTGACGAAGGAACAATGGTTGACACTTGGGCAACTGTTGGAAGTTGTGCGCAAATAGGTAAAAATGTACATTTAAGCGGTGGTGTTGGAATTGGTGGGGTATTGGAGCCTTTGCAGGCTGCACCAGTAATTATAGAAGACGGCGCATTTATTGGTTCAAGATGTATTGTGGTAGAAGGCGTTCACGTGGGAAAAGAAGCTGTTTTGGGTGCCAATGTTTGCTTGACTGCTTCTACAAAAATCATTGATGTGACTGGTGAAACTCCTATTGAAATGAGAGGTTTTGTTCCACCTCGTTCGGTAGTGATTCCTGGAAGTTATACCAAAAAATTTGCTGCTGGTGATTTTCAAGTTCCGTGTGCTTTAATTATTGGAACACGCAAACCGTCTACCGATTTAAAAACGAGTTTGAATGATGCTTTGAGAGAATATGATGTTGCCGTTTAATTGAAATAAATCTAAAAAAAAGATTTGGGAATAAAAAATGGAACAATTTATAAAAGTTTTATAAAAAATTTCAATAATAAGTACAATATAAGGATTTAATAATAAAACCAATATAACCTTTTTTATGAAAATTCTTGTAATTCAACAAAAAATGATTGGCGATGTACTTATGAGTAGTATCATTTGCAACAACTTACGAAAAGCCTACCCAGAAGCCTCAATAGACTTCTTAGTTTATGAATCCACAATTCAAGTTTTATTAGGAAATCCTTCTATTGATAAAATTATTTTATTTAAAGAAGAGCATAAGAAAAGTAAAATAGCATTTTTTAAATTAGCCTTAGAACTTAGAAAAGAAAAATATGACTTATTAATTGATGCCTATTCAAAAATGGAAAGTTGGCTTTTGGTTCCTATTGTAAAGGCTAAAACGAGTATTTCATATAAAAAACTAGGTCGAAATTTTTTATACACGTACAATGTGCCATTTGCAGAATTTCCAAAAACTAATTTAGGATTAGCAATCGAAAGACGCCTTTCTCTATTAGACCCATTATCATTATCTATTAAAATTGATCCTTTACCAAAACTGTATCTATCAAATGATGAAATTCATAATGGATCGATTTTATTTGAAAAATATGCTGTTAAAAAAGATAGAAAAACGGTTATGATTAGTTTAATAGGAAGTGAGAAACTAAAAACATATCCGTTAAATTATATGTCAAAAATAATTGATCAAATTGCAGATAATTACAACGTCAACCTTCTTTTTAATTATTTTCCAAAACAAGTTGAAGATGCGAGACAAATTTATAATAATTGCAAAACTTCAACTCAGGAAAAAATATATTTTGATTTATTAGGAGATGATTTAAGGAGTTTCATTGGGATAATGAATAATTGTGATTTGATTATTGGAAATGATGGCGGTGCAATTAATATTGCAAAAGCGTTAGGAAAACCTTCATTTATTATTTTTTCGCCTTGGATAGAAAAGAAAATTTGGGCTACATTTGAAGATGGTATAAATCATATTTCGGTGCATTTAAACGATTTTAATCCTAAATTAATTGAAAACAAAAGCTACAAAAACTTAAAGAAAAATGCATTGGAATTATACGAAAAACTTAC